>JAFYLN010000129.1 GCA_017537045.1 Oscillospiraceae bacterium
ATCATCCGCCGTGTCCAGGACACCCTGGAAGGCACATGCGTGAAATCGTAGGCCAGATGAAGCTGGAGGAAATGGTCATTGACCGTAAGGCCTTCGGTGAGCGTGTCCAGGAGAACGCCGTTCCCGACCTGCAGAAGATGGGTCTGGAAATGATCTCCTTCAATGTCCAGTCCTTCTCTGACCAGAACAACGTAATTGAAGACCTGGGTATCGACAACATCTCCCAGATCAAGAAGGGCGCAGCAATCGCTAAGGCCCAGGCTGACCGTGACATCGCTATCTCCCAGGCTCAGGCAGCCAAGGAAGCCAATGATGCCCGTGTCCAGGCCGATATGGAAATTGCAGAGAAGCAGACCTCTCTGGCAATTCGTCAGGCAGAGCTGAAGCAGCAGTCCGATGCAAAGAAGGCTGAAGCCGACGCAGCCTATAAGATCCAGGAGCAGGAACAGCGTAAGACCATTGAAATCACCTCCGCCAACGCAAACATTGCAAAGGCTGAGCGTGAAGCTGAGCTGAAGGCCCGTGAGGTCGAAGTTAAGAAGCAGACCCTGGATGCTGAGATCCGCGCAAAGGCTGACGCAGAGCGTTACCGCCAGGAGCAGGAAGCCCAGGCACAGCTCTTTAAGCGCCAGAAGGAAGCAGAAGCCAAGCGCTTCGAGCAGGAGCAGGAAGCTCTGGCAGCCATGAAGCTGGCAGAAGCTGAAAAGTTCGCCCGGGAGCAGGAAGCTGCCGGTATCGCTGCTGTCGGTAAGGCAGAAGCTGAAGCCATCCGTGCCAAGGCACTGGCGGAAGCTGAAGGTATCGATAAGAAGGCAGAAGCAATGAAGAAGTACGGCGAAGCCGCAGTGGTCGAAATGATCATGGCCGCTCTGCCCGAGATCGCCAAGAACGTTGCCGAGCCTCTGAGCAAGGTCGACAAGATCACCATGTACGGTGAAGGCAACTCCGCCAAGCTGGTGGGCGATATCGTCAACAGCACCACCCAGATTACCGAAGGTATTTCCGCCGGTATGGGCATTGACCTGAAGAGCATCCTGTTGGGTGCAATGGGCTCCAAGCTGCTGGGTGATAAAACGGAAGTGGTCGTGGTGGACAACGATCAGTAAGGAAACACCGCGAAGAGGGCTCCCGTGTGGAGCCCTCTTTTGTAAAAAAGAGAATTGAGAGGTAATATTATGGAAATTGCTTCTACTGGTTTTGGTTTTTTCGCAGTATACCAACTTATGTTTATCGCCATTTTTTTGGTGGTGCTTAGTACGTTTGTTTTTAACGGAATACGTGGCTTTAAGCAGTGGAGAAAGAACAACAATTCTCCCAGACTGACTGTTCCGGCAACTGTGGTTACAAAGCGAACTGATGTGACCCATCGTCGCAGAGGCGGTACGAATGGTCATCACCATTATCACACATCCACTACCTATTATGTAACCTTCGAGGTGGAAAGTGGAGACCGGATGGAACTGCACTTACAAGGCTTTGAATACGGTCTTCTTGTAGAGGGAGACAAGGGTAAGCTTAGCTTCCAGGGAACCAGATTCCTTGGTTTTGAGCGTACATAATGGGAGCTAGTGCTATGGCAAATGAATTATGTGTATTTTGCGGACAAAAGCCCGGCGCGTTCCGCAGCGCTACGATTGCTTGCGGCAATACCATTCAGATTGCCTGCAAATCCTGTGAGAAAGAACTGAAAGGCCTTGATGAAATAGAAATCTGCCGGAAGGCACTGATCAGAGGCATTGCAGAAAAACCTGAGCGTATTCGCGCAAGAATTGAATTGCTGACCGAGGCAGAGAATCATCGCCTTAAATGCCTGCGTTGTGGCAGCAATCTTACGTTTATGAAGGTGCAGACACTGGATAACAGTCCTATGAAGGATTCCGTTTTTATGGATACCTTTGATGTTTTGCCTGCTTATTGCGAAAGCTGCGGCAAATATGAGTTTTACAATCCGGATATTATTCGGAAAGATAAATACCTTGCATATCTGATCTGGAAAGATTCGCAAGGTTAAAGAAAGGAATAAAATGTTCGAGTTACTTACCATTGCATTGTTTATTTGGCTGGTGGCTAAAGCCATTGGCCTTGCATTCAAGCTGACATGGGGTGTTGCTAAAATTATCGCAAGTATTCTGATTGGGCTGGCGTTCCCAGCGCTGATCGTTTGCTTTCTCTTTGTAGGCGGCATAGCTCTGCTGGTGCCAGTTGCAATAATCGGCATTGCAGCAGGTATTCTAAAGGCTTGCTTGTAAGTCTAAAAGAGTTAAGGAGGAAGAATTATGAAATATGAAATTAAAGGCGGGAGCTTTCCCGTTGTCATTTGCAATCTGGAAAACGGTGAGAAGATGATCACCGAAAAGGGTTCTATGGCTTGGATGAGTCCCAATATGCAGATGGAGACCCATGGCGGTGGCCTGGGCAAGATGTTCAGCAAGGCATTCTCTGGTGAGAGTATGTTCCAGAATCATTACACCGCAAGAGGCGGTGCCGGTATGATTGCCTTTACATCCAGTTTTCCTGGTGAAATCAAGGTTCTGGAAATCGGTCCCGGTCAGGAGTTCATTGTTCAGAAGAGTGCATTCCTGGCATCTGAAGCAGGTGTAAACCTGTCCATCCACTTCCAGAAGCGTCTGGGTGCCGGTTTCTTCGGTGGTGAAGGTTTTATCATGCAGCGGCTTTCCGGTCGCGGTACTGCCTTCGTGGAGATTGACGGCGATCTGATGGAGTACAACCTGAAGCCTGGTCAGAGTATTGTTGTAGATACCGGTAACGTTGCAGGCTTTGAGCCTTCCGTTCAGATGGACATCCAGATGGTGCCCGGCGCCAAGAATATCTTCTTTGGCGGTGAGGGTTTGTTTAACACGGTTTTGACCGGTCCTGGCAGAGTATGGCTGCAGACCATGCCCATCTACAACGTAGCCAATGCTATTCGTCCTTACATCCCTACCAAGAGTGACTAATTGCCATGGAGGAAAGAGAAGAGGAAGCGGTGTTCATCCTGTGGGTGAACTGGGATCGCCGAGTTATTTCCTTCTCTGAAGAAAATGGGTTTGAGAAATTAGCTTTTCCCACCTATGAGGAGAAGTTTAAGTTCGCCATCGACCGAGGAAATGAAGGATTTGGAATCCAGTAAGGAGGAATCCTATGAAGCTCTACATAAAAGAAAAGGTATTCTCCTGGGGCGATAAGTTCACGGTCAAGGATGCCTACGGAGAAGATAAATATATCGTGGAAGGTGAAGTGTTTACCTTTGGTAAAAAACTCCATGTGTATGATAGATCCGGCAGGGAAGTAGCCTTCATCAAACAGGAGGTCTGGAGCTTCCTGCCCAGATTCTATGTATTTTGTGGTGATCGGCAGGTCGCGGAGATCAAGAAAGAATTTACTTTCCTGTTCCCCAGATATACCATTGAGGGCCTGGGTTGGGAGATCGAAGGCAGCTTCATGGCCCATGATTATCAGATTACAAAAAACGGTCGTAACATCGTGACCATCAGCAAAGAATGGATGACCTGGGGCGATAGCTACGAGTTGGACATTGTAGATCCCGCTGACGAATTGGTAGCATTGGCAGTGGTTATTGCAATTGATTGTGTGACAGAATCCAATTCCGGAGCAAAGGTGACGGTTTCCAGCAATTAGCAAAGGAGGACTATGAGATGAAAAAGGCTACATCATTGACCATCGGAGCGGTACTGGCTGCACTTGCTGTTTGCTTTGTGGCCTATGCAGCCGGTCATCCTGAAGCATCCTTTCACTGGAGTAACCGCGTAACTTTCATGCTCTATGGAGCATATATATGGCTGCTTCTGAAATACCTCATCGATATTCCATTTCTCGCGAAGAAAAGGAAAGAACAAGGCCGTGGCAATATGATTTCCGCGCTGGGTTATTTCTGCATGGCAGTTGTATTCTTCCTGATGGAAGTGACGGGAGACACGGTAAATCTGTTTACTATTATCAGAGGATTCATTGTAGTTTGTGCAATAGATTTTGAAATTGAAAATATTCACTTCTGGAAAAATCGAAAAGAAGCTAAATCGGAAAAGGAGGGGCTGCAATGAATGAAACATTCGTTTGGTGCAGCATTCTTGCCGTAATTGTCTTTGCTATTCAATACGTTCTCTGTCTCAAAGCCAACAGAAAGGCTTTCAAACTCATCCCAGCATACATTATTGCTGCGTTCTATGCCATTGCTGTTTTCTTGTGGTTGCTTGATATAGTTAACGGACGTGGTGGAGTTGCGATATGGATGATATTTGCTTTCATTATCGCAATTGCTAATACTGTCGCGCTTGGTGCAGATATTATTGCCTGGGGTGTTTATAGGCAAATTTCAAAAAGGTAAGAAGTGTGCGAAACCAACCGAGAAAGGAGTGTAACTGTGTGAAGAAAGTCATTTTTGGTGGATTGTTATTTATTGGCGGTGCCATTATGTATTCTGTTGGTGTATTAGGTTTTGCTGATATGGATGTTCAAGCAAACTATATGCTTACACCTCAGTATATAGGTATTGCAGCTATGCTTGTTGGAATCGCACTCGGATTTTGGGGACTGAAAAAGGATTAAGTCAATTCAAACCTCACAAGGAGTGTAATTTTATGAAAAAATACGAGTATGTAAATTTGGATATAAGCACTTGGTTTGGTGCAGGCACGGAAGAGCATCGACAAGTAATTGATGAATATGCTGCAAAAGGTTATCGGTATGTGGGATTCATTCCTACAGATATCAATGACCACGGTAAAATTAAACAGATCGATCTGATCTTTGAAATTGAAATATAATCTCTTACATTGATGCTAAGGTGGTGAAACGAATGAGCAGCTATATTCTGGTTGGACACAATTACCCTGATAAAAGATGGTGGAATGAAATCGTAAGAGTCTGTGCAGTTGTGGGAGACACTTTTGAGATTCATTGCTGGCATGATGAGAGGGCCGAAACAAAAGCTGCTCTTCAGTTTGGCCATAAAGTGACCTCCACATGGCGGGAAGGTACTGTCATTCAGGGACGGATCACAAAAGAATTCCTGTCCTATCTTACAGA
>JAFYLN010000014.1 GCA_017537045.1 Oscillospiraceae bacterium
CAGATGAACGCTCTGGATCGTCTGGACGAGGCTCTGCTGGAGACTCCCCGCGTCCGTGAGGACATGGGCTATCCTCCCCTGGTCACCCCCACCTCTCAGATGGTCGGCGTGCAGGCAGTTACCAACGTGCTGCAGGGCGAGCGCTACAAGAAGGTCTCCAAGGAGATCAAGGCTTACTGCCGCGGCGAGTACGGCCGTACTCCCGCTCCCATCAACCCCGAAATCCAGAAGATGATCCTGGGCGATGAGAAGCCCATCGAGGGCCGTTACGCCGATTCCCTGGCACCCATTGTCGAGCCCACCCGCGAGAAGCTGGGCGATCTGGCAAAGTGCGACGAGGATGTCCTGAGCTACATCGCATTCCCCAACCTGGCTGAGAAGTTCCTGGAGGAGCGCAAGGCCAAAGAGGAGAACGTGGCTACCTACTCCATCGTGGAGTGCTAAGGAGGTAAGATAAATGACTTATCTTGCTGCCACTGCCGTTGATCTGGAGAATATCAGCATCATGAATGCGGGCATCGTTGCAGTTCTGGGTTATGCCGTGGTTTTCTTCGGCCTGATCCTGCTGATGCTGGTCATCATGGCTATGGGCAAGGCCTTCACCGCACAGAGCAAGAAGCCTGTTGCGAAGAAGGAAACTGCTCCTGTGGCTGCCGCTCCCGCCGCTGCTCCCGCAGCCGTTGTGGAAGCTCCCGCAGCTCCCGGCTCCGCAGGCCCTGTCAAGCTGTATGACACGCCCCCCAAGACCGCTGCCATGATCATGGCCATCGTCGCAAATCAGATGGGTAAGCCCCTGAATGAGCTGCGCTTCATTTCCATCAAGGAGGTTAAGGACTAATGAAATATAAAGTTACTCTCAACGGCCGCACCTACGAGGTGGAGGTCGAAGCAGGCAAGGCCATGTGCGTTGCCGAATATGAGGCTTATGCCCCCGCAGCAGCTCCCGCTGCCGTACCTGTTGTTGCCGCTCCCGTGGCTGCACCTGCTCCCGCTGCTGCTCCTGCAGTCGGTGTTACCGTTTCCGGTGGTGAGTCTGTCACTGCTCCCATGCCCGGCAACATCCTGAAGGTCAATGTTTCCGAGGGGCAGACCGTCAAGGAAGGCGAAGTTCTGGTGGTTCTGGAAGCAATGAAGATGGAGAACGAGATCATGGCTCCCTGCTCCGGTGTTGTTACCGCTGTGCCCGTTTCCAAGGGCAGCACTGTTGATACCGGCGCGCTGCTGGTTGCCATCGGCGGCACTGTTGTGGCTGCCGCTCCTGCTCCCGTGGCTGCTCCCGCACCTGCCGCAGCTCCCGTAGCTGCCCCCGTGGCTGCACCTGCCCCCGTGGCTGCTCCCGCTCCCGTGGCAGGTGAGGCTGTTAAGGCTCCCATGCCCGGCAACATCCTGAAGGTCGCTGTTTCCGCAGGCCAGGCCGTCAAGGAAGGTGATCTGGTGGTGGTTCTGGAAGCAATGAAGATGGAGAACGAAATTTTCGCTCCCAGAGCCGGTACCGTTGCACAGGTTCTGGTTCAGAAGGGTTCCACCGTTGACACCGACGCTACTCTGGTCGTCCTCAGCTAAGGAGGATTTCCATGATCAATATTGGTGAAGTTCTTCTGAACTTGTGGGAAAGCTCCGGCTTTGCCTATATCTTCGCAAATATGGCTGGCGGCGGCTGGCAGAATCTGGTGATGCTGGTCATCGCCTGTGTGCTGCTGTATCTGGGCATCGTTAAGAAGTTCGAGCCCCTGCTGATGTGCGGCATCGCTTTCGGCTGCCTGCTGACCAACCTGCCCATGGGCGGCCTGTACCACGATGAACTGTGGCAGGCATTCATGGACCCCAATTCCGCAGCTTATCATTCCTACGGCACCATCCTGCGGGAGGGCGGCCTGCTGGACTTTTTCTACATTGGTGTTAAGACCAGTATCTACCCCTGCCTGATCTTTATGGGTGTTGGTGCCATGACCGACTTCGGTCCTCTGCTCAGCAATCCCAAGTCCCTGCTGCTGGGTGCCGCTGCTCAGATGGGCGTTTTTGTTGCGTTCTTCGGCGCTGTTGCCATGAATCTGCTGAATGGCTTCCTGGGCGTAAACTGGGGCTTTACCGGCCCTGAGGCTGCCTCCATCGGTATCATCGGCGGCGCTGACGGCCCCACCGCTATCTTCCTGACTACCAAGCTGGCACCCCATCTGCTGGGCGCTATTGCGGTTGCTGCTTATTCCTACATGGCACTGATCCCCCTGATCCAGCCCCCCATTATGAATGCGCTGACCACTCCCGAGCAGAGAAAAATCAAGATGGTTCAGACCCGTGTTGTTTCCAAGGCGGAGAAGATCATCTTCCCCATTCTGGTCACCATTTTCGTGGCTCTGCTGCTGCCCGACACCGCTGCCCTGATCGGCTGCCTGATGTTCGGTAATCTGGCCAAGGAGACCGGCCTGACGGACCGTCTGAGCGATACCATGCAGAACGCGCTGATGAACATCGTCACCATCCTGCTGTCCACCTCTGTTGGTGCCACCATGGTGGGTACCACCTTCCTGACCGCACAGACTCTGTCCATCGTTGTGCTGGGCGTTGTTGCCTTTGGCATTTCCACTGCCGGCGGTCTGCTGGGCGGCCTGATCATGTGCAAGGCTACCGGCGGTAAGGTCAATCCTCTGATCGGTTCTGCCGGCGTTTCCGCTGTTCCCATGGCTGCCCGTGTTTCCAACACTGTTGGCCAGAAGAACAACCCCTCCAACTTCCTGCTGATGCACGCCATGGGTCCCAACGTGGCCGGCGTTATCGGCTCCGCCATCGCCGCAGGTTTCCTGCTGAGCGTTTTCGGCTAATTTTACACTACAAAAGTCCGCTCCAATCGGAGCGGACTTTTTCGTTGACAATCCATTTTCTCTTTGATATTCTAAATAAAAACCGATGGAGGAAATCATATGAAAAGACAGGATTATATCAACTGGGACGAATATTTTATGGGTATTGCCATGCTGGCGGCAAAGCGCAGCAAGGATCCCAGCACGCAGGTAGGTGCCTGCATCGTATCTGCAGATAACATCATCATCTCCACCGGCTATAACGGCATGCCCAAGGGCTGCTCCGATGATGAATTTCCCTGGGACCGCACCGGCGAGGAGACGAAGTACCCTTACGTTGTCCATGCAGAGCTGAACGCAATTCTCAACGCCAGCGGCCGTGACCTGCGGGGCAGCCGCCTGTATGTGGCACTGTTTCCCTGCAATGAATGTGCTAAGGCTATCATCCAGAGCGGTGTGAAGGAAGTGCTCTACCTGTCCGACAAATATGCCGACACGCCCGTCACCAAGGCATCCAAGCGGATGCTGGATGCAGCCGGTGTCAAATACACCCAGCTTCGCACCCGGCTGGAATCCATCACGCTTGATTTCATCCCGGAGGAAGAGAGAAATAAATAAAAAACGACCCTGTCCGGATTTCCGGACAGGGTTTTCGCATTTTAGCGGTGCTTTCCCATGAAGAACAGAGCCAGTGTACCGGGACCTGAATGGGAGCCGATGACAGCACCTACATGGTTCATATGGACATGCTTGACACCGTGCTTTTCTTTCAGGATTCCGGCCAGATACTGGGCATCTTCAAGACAGTCACCGTGGGAGATGAACATGGTTTCGTTGTCGAAGCCGTCACCCAGTTCTGCCACTTTTTTTGCCAGTGCATCGATGGAAGCCCTGCGGCCGCGGACTTTCGATACATTGATCAAATGACCCTCATCATCCACATGCAGTACGGGCTTGATCTGCAGCATGGTGCCTACCAGCGCAGTTGCCGAACTGACACGTCCGCCCCGTTTCAGGAACATCAGATCGTCCACTGTAAACCAGTGGCAGAGGTTCAGCTTGTTTTCCTCCACCCAGTTGCGGAGGTCTTCCAGCTCCATGCCTGCATCCCTTTTGCCGCAGGCGTAATACACCAGCAGACCCTCGCCCAGAGAAGCGCAGAGAGTATCGACTACATAAGCCTTGCGGCTGGGATACTGCTCCATCAGTTCATTTGCCGCAATGACGGCGGACTGATAGGTGGTGGAAAGTCCGGAGGAAAAAGCCAGCACCAGCGCGTCCTGGCCGGATAAAAATGCGCTCTCAATCACGCCGCGCCATCCTTCCGGATTGACGGCGGAGGTGGTGGCGATTTCACCGCTGCGCAGGCCGTCGTAAAATTCCTTAATGCCTTCGTCCACAGAATCCACACGGTTTTCACCGCGGAACAGGACGCTGAGCGATACTTTTTCCACATTGAGGTTTTGCAGCATACCGGAGGGCAGGTCGCAGCCGGAATCGGTAATGATTTTATAATTAGGCATCATATATTCTCCTGACAAATTAGACTGGACTAACCGCGTCTTTGAAGCATATAATAAAGACGGGTGATTTCCCGGTTATCATACTGTGTGCAAATTGAAAAGTCACCCGATTGAATGGAGAACTGCCCGGTTGCACCGCCCGTTCCGGTAGAACAGGAACTCTACCGGCAGTAGAGTTGGAATTTTGCCGTATTTACCATGGAAAAGAGGATGCCTGTGACACAATTACTGCTTAAAACATTTGTTGGACGCAATTTGGATGTGGAAGAGCCGGCAATCCGTGCAAATATCGGAAAGCTCTCCGGCGCGGTGGGAATGTTCAGCAATGTGCTGTTGTTTATACTGAAACTGGTGATTGGCATCCTTGCAGGCTCCGTGTCTATTATGGCGGATGCCCTGAATAATTTATCCGATGCAACCGGCGCCATCGTGACGCTGCTGGGCTTCAAACTGGCAGAACGCCCGGCGGATGCCCATCACCCCTATGGACACGCCCGCTATGAGTACCTGTCCGGCCTTGCGGTGGCGGCTATCATCATTGTAATTGGCTTTGAACTGGCAAAAACCTCCGCAGAAAAGATCATCCACCCTGTGGCAGTGGAGTTTTCTTTGCTGACCATGGTGGTACTTTGTGCGTCCATCGGCCTGAAAGTGTGGCTGGCAATTTTTAACCGCAAGCTGGGAAAACTGATCTGCTCCCAGACGCTGGAAGCAGCGGCGGTAGACAGCCGCAATGACTGTTTGGCGACATCTGCTGTGCTGATCGCCGGTCTGACAGAGCGCGTTTCCGGTTTGCAGGTGGATGGTTTCATGGGTCTTGCCGTGGCGGTTTTTATTCTGTACAGCGGCTGTCAACTGGCAAAACAGACCATCTCTCCGTTGCTGGGAGAGGCGACGGATCCCTATTTGCGGGAATGTATTGAAAATTATGTAAACTCCAATCCCAAGGTGCTGGGTTACCACGATCTGATGGTTCATGATTACGGTCCGGGGCAGCGCTTTGCATCGCTGCATGTGGAAATGGATAAGGATGAAGATCCACTGCTGTGCCATGAGATTATTGATGCTATGGAGCGGGAATGCCTGAAAAACCATGGCATCCACCTGGTGGTTCATTATGATCCTGTGGTGACGGGCGATCCGGAACAGGAACGGATGCGGGCGCTGGTAACCGCCATTTTGCGGGTCAGGGACGGGCGGATGAGTGTGCATGATTTTCGTATGGCAAAAGAAGAAAAGGTGACCAGCCTGATCTTTGATGTGGCACTGCCCATGGAGCTGCAGGGACAGGAGGAAGCGATCCGCAGTGCTCTGGAAGCCGCCCTGAACGACCTGGGGGAAAGGACGTATACAACGGATATTACCTTTGATCCGGCAGCTTTTGATGCATAAATCAGGCTCCCGCCGGACAACTGCCCAATAGGGTGCTAAAAAATTAAGCGATACCTGGTTTTTGAGCCAAGTATCGCTTGATTTTTGTTGTTGGACAAATGAAATCGGACTTACAGTTCTTCTAATGACCAGATATGTTTATCCACACGGAAGATCATGCAAACGCAGATGCCTGTAAGCCACAGCGCCGCAAATAGGAAAGCTGCGCCGCTTCCTTTTCCGGTGCCAAAAAGCCTCGCCAGCAGACCGTCTGCGGCCTGCATAGCCATGATCGGCTCAAACACTTCATCTACCAGAATTCCACCCAGAAAGTAGCCCAGAGGGATGGTGAAAAACTGGAACGAGTTCCGGGCGGCGAAAACCCGCCCTTGAATCTCCATGGGAATATTCAGCCGATAGACTGCTTCCAGATTGGTGCTCATCAACGGAATGGTGATCCATCCGAGAAATGCGCCCAGGCACCAGACCCATGTTTTGCTTCCGATGGCCAGAAGCAAATTCTCCGTGCACATAGAAACCATCAGGCAGTACCAGATGGCTCTTACCCGGTTCCTGGGGGAGGGCAGGAAGGATGCCAGAATGCTGCCAGCCAGCATGGTGATACCGACGACCGTATTGACGGTGCCCATGGCGGTCTCTGATGCTTTGGACAGTACCATAGCCGGGAACGCGGCGTTATACATACTGGCCACCAGATTGATACCGGCCAGGAACAGCATCAGGTGAAAGATGGCGGGGTTTGCCTTCAACCAGTGGACACCCTCCGCGGCGCTTTGCAGGACACTTTCCTGCTGTTTCCGGGATTCTGTCTTAGGAATGGGGATAAAGAACGACAGTACCAGAAAGGCAACCACAAAACTGCCGAGATCGATGGCAATGACCGTGCCGATTCCCCACAGACCCATAATTGCCGTTGTGATGATAGGCGTCAGAATAGAATTTAAGGCGTTGGACAGGTATCGCAGGCCGCCCACCTTCTGGTAGTATTCCTGCTTCAGCAAGGCCGAAGTAGCCACCTCGGAGGCAGGCTGCTGGAAGGTGTTCATGAGGCCGGAAACTGCGTTGACAATGTACAGATGCCAGATCCGCAAGGCATCATGTTCCAGCAGCAACAGCACGGTGAGGGTGCTGAGAGCCGCCAGTGCATCGCAGACCAGCATGGTTTTCTTCTTGTCCCACCGGTCACTGAGAGCACCGGCAAAGATGCTGCAGATCACATAGGGGGCGTAAGAACAGACCATCAGCAGAGCCGTCCGCAGCGCAGAACCTGCCTGGGTATAGGACCAGATCACCAGTGCATAGGCCGTCATGGCACTGCCAAGACCCGAAATAAGCTGGGTGAACCAGAGCAGCAAATAGCCGCGCATTTCCTTAAGATCATTTATGAACCTTTTCATTTTGACTTTGCTCCTTTTCTGATTTTGATATCATCGGTCGCAAAGCCATCAGGATAGTCATTTCTCCATGCAGCCCTATCCTATCCGGCTTTGCATGGAGCAACTGCAATGCAGAGCATCATAACGGGTTCCTCCAATTTCATTTTCTGATACGATTTTACTGCGCTGAAGAAATGCTGGCCAGTGTTTTTATGGAGCCAAGCATCAGGCATGCCCAGAGGAAAAGGCTCAGTGCCCAGCAGCCGGAGCAGACCATGGGGGAGGAAACGATGATCAAAATACTGTAGATAATATTACCCAGCAGCACCGGCCAAAGAGCGGAGAGGAAGTTGATAATGATCAGAACGGCTGTCAGCACCAGCGAGGAAATGGAAAAACCCCGCACCAGCTCTGCGGCACTGCGGTCGCCGGTTTGGCAGCTGTAACGAAGAAGCAGGGCTCCGGGGATGAAAAAGGTGATGGACAGAAGGGTCATCAGAATTTTCAGTGCGCCGGCGGGCGTATCGATAAAGCCCAGTGCAGCGCACAGGACAAATAAACCGCCCCACAGGGCAAAGAGGGTCTGTTTTTTCATAGGGTCTCCTTTGGGAATTACCAGGATAGGATTATTTTACCCCAAAGAAGCCGCCTTGACAAGAGGGGAAGATGAAATTGATGTTTAACGCAACATGTAGGGTGGATAACGTAGGGGCGACCATTGGTCACCCGCATATAAAATCGAAGCAGAACGATAAACTGAAATTTGAAAGTTTTTGAACTGTGTGCTATACTTTCAGCAGGAAACAGCAAGGGGTAATTCGATGTACAAGACATTAAACGCACATTATCAGGAGAAATTCGGCTGCAAGGTCTACAAGCTGGCCATCGATGCGGGATTTACCTGCCCGAACCGTGACGGCAGCATCGATACCCGTGGCTGCATATTCTGCTCTGAATGTGGCGGCGGGGAATTTGCAGAGAGCTTGTGCGGAAGCATTTCCGATCAGCTCAGGCGGGCGAAAGCACGGGTCAGTGCAAAGAATAAGGATGGAAAATACATTGCCTATTTTCAGGCCTTTACCAACACCTATGCACCGGTTTCGCAGCTGCGTAAGCTCTACTATGAAGCGGTTGCGCCGGAAGAGATCGTTGGACTCGCCATCGGTACCCGTCCCGATTGCCTGCCGTGGGAAACCGTGGCACTGCTGGAAGAAATCAATCGGATCAAGCCTGTGTCCGTGGAGCTGGGTCTGCAAACAACGCAGAACGCAACTGTCCGCTATATCCGCAGGGGATATGAAAATGAAGTCTATTTTGATGCAGTGCGCCGCCTGAAAGCGGCAGGAATCGAGGTGGTGACCCACATCATTCTGGGGCTTCCCGGAGAAACGGCGGAAACGGCAGCGCAGACTACCGCCGATGTGGTGGCCGCAGGAACGGATGGGGTAAAATTCCACCTGCTTCATGTGCTGCGGGGGACGGATCTGGAAAAGGACTATCTTGCAGGGAATTTTTGCTGTCTGGAACTGGAGGAATATGCCCGGTGGCTGAAGCTGTGCCTTGCACAGCTTCCTCCGGATGTGGTGGTGCACCGGATCACAGGTGATGGTGCCAAGCGGGAACTGGTGGCGCCGCTGTGGTCAGCAGACAAAAAGCGGGTGCTGAATTATCTGAACCGTTACCTGCAAAAATAAAAAACGTCTCAGGAAAACCTGAGACGGAAAACGGGAAGCTTGGAAAAATTTATATGTTATCTGCAAAAAGCAGATAACATATAAATTGACCGATTGCTTTGCGGTTACGTTTCCGTGGAAGTGGAGGCTGCTCCGCTTCGGCACATGCTTGCACCGACCTTCCGTGGACTGTTTGCAGGACGTAAATCGGACACGGATTCCCGAATGTCCCAAGACCGGAATGCCGCTTTCTGCGCACCGGAACTTCAGCCTGCCTCTGTACAAACCGTGTCGTTTTGTGTATAATGGACAGGGGTCAATTCCGGTGGCCACACTCGGTATGGAAGGTATTATACCAATTTCTTCAAATTTTTCAATTGACGGGATTGACGATTCTTACAAAATATCAACTATCTATTTGGTGGAATTCACTATGAACTTTGCATTTTACACCCTCGGCTGCAAAACAAACCAGTATGAAACCCAGGCTATGGAGCGGCTTTTACTGGAAATGGGTCATGAAATCGGCAGTTTTGACGAAAAATGTGATGCTTATATCATCAACACCTGCTCCGTGACAGCGGTGGCAGACAAGAAAAACCGTGCCATTATCCGCCGTACCCGGAAGGCTCATCCGAATGCGGTTCTCGCCGTCTGCGGCTGTTATCCCCAGCATGCGGCAGAAGTCTTGCGGGAAATGGGCATCGATGTTATTGGCGGCAGCGGCAGCAGGGAGGAATTCCTGAATCTGGTACTGGAAGCGGTGCGCAGCCGCACCCATGGAGAATGTGTGGACAATGCGCTCCGCCGCCGGGAATTTGAGATCCTGCCTGCGGGCGGACTGGAAGAACGTACCCGCGCCATGGTCAAGGTACAGGACGGCTGCGTCAATTTCTGCTCCTACTGCATCATCCCCTATACCCGTGGCCCCATCCGCAGCGCGCCGCTGGAGCTGGCTGTTGCGCAGACAAAAGATCTGGCAGAGCGCGGCTACAAGGAGATCGTGGTCACAGGTATTGAAATTGCCAGCTGGGGTGCTGACCTGCCCGGAAAGCCCCCTGTCACCGATCTGATTGAAGCGCTTTGTGCTGCCGTGCCCCATGTGCGGGTGCGTCTTGGCAGTCTGGAGCCCCGTATCGTGACGGAAGAATTCTGCCTGCGGTTGAAGCAATACGAAAACCTTTGCCCCCAGTTCCATCTGTCTATGCAATCGGGCTGTGATACGGTGCTGGCGCGCATGAAGCGAAAGTACGATACGGCACGCTATTTGGAAAGCGTGGAACTGCTGAAAGCCCATTTCCCCGGCTGCGCCGTGACCACCGATATGATCGTGGCTTTCCCCGGTGAAACGGAGGAAGAATTTGCGGAGAGTTTGGCTTTTATCGAGAAATGCGGCTTTGCGGATATGCATATTTTCCCCTATTCCCGCCGCCCCGGCACGCCTGCGGACAAAATGAGCGGCCAGCACAGGAATGATACAAAGGAAGCACGCAGCCGCGCCGCCATTGCGGTGGCAGAGCAGATGAGCTATGCCTATCGGGAAAACCTCATCGGCACGGTTCACGCGGTGCTTTTTGAAGAACGGGACGGGGAATTTTACACCGGCCATGCGCCCAACTATGTGAAGGTTTACGCCAGAGGAGAAAATCTGCACAATGAGCTCCGGAATGTGGAAATCACAGCGGTCTATAAAGACGGTGTTCTGGGAACGATTTGGTAAATATGAATTTGTCGTGCTGTGTGCCGTGGATAACGTAGGGGCGGCCATTGGTCGCCCGCGCAGAGAAATGCTGCGAATTCGCATTGGATTTCGGCGAATTCGTGACATTGTGCCGTCGGGCGGCTAGTAGCCGCCCCTACATTCAAAATCGAAACAGCGCGGCAAACTGAAATTTGACTTATCGCTATATTCCGTGCTATAATGATTTATTATGGTTTCTGGAGGCTTTTTATGAAAACCCTGCTGCATATTTGCTGCGCACCCTGCGCAAACCAGCCCATTGAGGTGCTGCGCGGTGATAAAATTGAAGTGGCTGGCTTCTGGTATAATCCCAATATCCACCCCTTTACGGAATACCGTGCCCGCCGCAACTGTGTGCGCGACTACGCAGGCGTCATCGAACTGCCCCTTATTGAGCGTGATGACTATGGCCTGCGCCCCTTTGTTCGGGAGGTGGCGGAGGATATTGCAGGACGGTGCATCAAGTGCTATGAAATGCGGCTTTTCGAAACTGCAAGGACTGCAGCTGAAGGCGGCTTTGACAGCTTTACATCGTCCCTGTTTATCAGCCCCTATCAGAACCATGAGCTGATGCGTGACGTTGCGGAACGTGCCGCCCATGAATATGGTGTCGAATTTTTGTACCGGGATTTCCGCCCCTATTTCCGGGATGGTCAGACCTTTGCCCGTGAACATGATTTTTACATTCAGAAATACTGCGGCTGCATTTTCTCTGAACAGGAGCGGTATTTGAAACCCAAGAAGATTATTCCATAAGGATGAGCACTGGCTCGCAATGACATGGTGATTTGGAGGATTTATGAATCAAATGAATTTAATCGTGCCGACCTTGTTCGGTCTGGAAGGTTTGGCGGGTGATGAGTTGCGCCGGATGGGCTTGGAGAATGTCCGTGTGGAGGACCGCCGCGTTTTCTTCACCGGCGATGAGACAGCGCTGGCCAAAGCAAATATCTGTCTGCGCACCGGCGAGCGGGTCATGGTGGTACTGGCGCAGTTTACCGCTAAGACCTTTGAAGAACTGTTCCAAGGTGTTTACCACGCAAATCTGGAAGATTTTATTCCAAGGGACGGCCAGTTCCCCGTCAAGGGTCACTGCCTGAACTCCCAGCTCATGAGCGTTTCCGATTGCCAGGCCATTATTAAAAAGGCGGCTTCCAGACGTCTGGGCGAAAAGTACGGTGTCAGCTGGCTGCCTGAAACCGGCATCAAATTCCAGCTGCATTTCACTATTTTGAATGATCAGGTGACCCTTTCTCTGGACACCTCCGGACAGGGTCTGCACAAGCGCGGCTACCGCGCTGTGGGCAATGATGCTCCCCTGCATGAAACACTGGCAGCCGGCATGATCCAGCTGACCCGTTATCGCGGCCGTGAGTTCTTCTGGGATCCCTTCTGCGGCAGCGGCACCATTCCGATTGAAGCTGCCCTGATCGCCAAAAACCGTGCTCCGGGATTGAACCGCCATTTTGCGGCAGAAAGCTATCCTTGGATGCCCAAGGAAGTCTGGGAGCAGGTCAAAACCGAAGCAAAGGATAAGGAATTCCATGGCCAGTATCAGATTCTCGGCTCCGATTCCGATCCTACCTGTGTATCTCTTGCCATGTCCAATGCCCGCAAGGCAGGTGTTGCCGACTGCATCAAGTTCCGTGACGGCGATGCCACCAAGATGGACCTACCCGCCCAGAGCGGCATTATGGTCTGTAACCCGCCCTATGGCGAACGCATGATGGAGCAGCAAAGCGCCCAGCGGCTGTACAGTGCACTGGGACGGCATTTTAAATTTGCCAATGAGTGGAAGAAGTATGTCATTACCTCCGAACCGGAATTCGAGCATTACTTCGGCAAGCGTGCAGACAAAAAGCGTAAATTCTACAACGGCAAGATCAAGTGTGACTACTACATGTTTACGGACAATCAGAGAAAGAAGCGGTAATCGTGAAGCATCTTTTTATCATCAATCCTGCGGCGGGGAGCAAAAACCGTACCAAGGAATACAGCGTGGCCATCCATGATATCTGCACGGCAAGAGGTCTGGACTACCGTATTGAGGTGTCCGCTGCCCCCGGCGAGTGTACCCGAATTGCAAAGGAAGCGGCGCAGACCGGCGAAGAACTGCGCATCTACGCCTGTGGCGGCGATGGCACCCTGAACGAGGTGGCAGCCGGTGCGGCAGGCTGCCCCAATGCGGCTGTGACGGTTTTCTCCGGTGGCAGCGGCAACGATTTTGTAAAGCTTTTCAATGACCCGAAGGCATTTTTTGATCTGGAGCGTCTGCTGGATGCGGAGGAAGCGGAATTCGACCTGATCCGCTGCAACAGCGACCTGGCACTGAATATCTGCTCCGTGGGTCTGGATGCCCGCATCGGTACGGATGTGGCAGCCTATAAGCGCATTCCGCTGCTTACCGGCTTTCGTGCTTACGCAGCATCGACCGTGGTCAACGTCATTCGGGGCATCGCGGAGCATTACATCGTAGAAATCAACGGCGAGACCATTGACGGGGAACATACCTTCGTTTGTGTCTGTAACGGCCGTTATTATGGCGGCGGCTTCAATCCCGTGCCCGAGGCAGATCCTGCCGACGGCCTGCTGGATGTGCTGCTGGTAAAGAAAGTCTCCCGGCTGCAGGTTCCTGCGGTCATCGGCAAATATAAGAATGGCCGCTATGCCGAACTTCCTCAGCTGGTGCGGCATCTGCGTACGAAAGAACTGAAGATCCGTTGCGACAGGGCAACACCTGTCAATCTGGACGGGGAACTGCGGGTTGCGCAGGTAGTGGATTTCAAGGTAGCGGATGAGAAGCTGCGCTTTTTCTACCCGAGGGGTCTTGTGTGGCGCATGAAAGAACAGGCTCTGTCCAAATAATATGGGGCGCGGTACCAGAGGTACCGCGCTTTTCAATATTTCGGTAAAATCTGCCTATTGGCGAACAGCAATTTTTGTGTTATACTGTAAAAACAAGTCGAAAGGAGCTGCGCCATGGAACCGAAGCTGCAAAAAATATCTCCGCTTACAATCATATTGATCGTTGTTGCGCTGGTTCTGGCCGTGGCTTTGATCGTTGTGACGGTGTTCAGTCTTCCGCGTATTATCGAAGAGGTGACACAAACCGAACCGCCTACGCAGGCACCTACAGATGCACCTACCGAACCACCCACGGAGCCGACACTGCCTCCACCGGAGGAAAATCCCTTTGACCATCTGGATTTCCAGTATGAGGGGCGCTATCTGAAGCTGCGTGACGGCGAGAGTCTGACGGGAATCGATGTGTCCCACTGGCAAAAGCTGATCGACTGGGAACAGGTGAAAGCATCCGGTGTGGATTTTGCCATGATCCGTCTGGGCTACCGCGGCTACGAAAAGGGCGGTCTCAGCCTTGACACCTATGCAAGGGCGAATCTGGAAGGCGCGATCGCGGCCGGCCTGGATGTGGGCGTGTATTTTTTCTCTCAGGCGCTGACACCGGAGGAAGCGGAGGAAGAGGCCTACTTCGTGGTGGAGCAGCTCGAACCCTATGAAGAATCCATCACCATGCCCGTGGTTTTTGACTGGGAGCATGTGAGCGATGCGGATGCACGCACGGCCAATATGCGCGATCCGGATATTCTGACCGACTGTACACTGGCATTTCTGCAGACCATTGAGGCTGCGGGCTACCGCCCCATGGTATATTTCAACCGTACCCAGTCCTGGAAATATCTAAATCTGGAAGAAGTGAAGCAGTACGAATTCTGGCTGGCTGCCTATACCCAGCGCATGGATTTTCCATATAAGATCAAGATGTGGCAGTACACCAACAAGGGACAGGTTCCCGGTGTGCAAGGCGACTGCGATATCAACATCTATTTCCCGAACAACTAAAGGAACCGGCGCTTTCTGGATTACAGAAGGTGCCGGTTTTTCATAGAAATAAAATAAACACACATCAGAAGAAATTATGCAGGTTCAGCTTATGGCTTCCTCCGATTGCTTCCAGCTGGCATGCCAGATACACGCAGGTGCTGCTGAAAGAAACGGCACTGCGGGCTTCTGAAAAAACCTCGAGCTGCGCAAACAGTCCGTCGATCTGATCCATAGGTTCGTGGCTGCAAAGTGCAGCGGTTAAAAAGTGGTTTTCTTCCCACTGCGTTTTTGTTTCTTCTGATAAAGCTCTTGCTGCTGCCCAGTCCCCGTCTGCGGCAAGCTGCGCCGCACGGTTCAGATTTTCTGCCTGTGCCAGATGGGTGCGTTCCATCAGCATGCTGCTGCCCATGCCCAGAAGCAGCAGCGCCACCAGAAGTCCGGTGCCAAACCAGATTCGTTTCAAGGATGCTCACTCCTTTCCCAGCCAGACCACATGGTCAGCCTTGTCAACCGTCAGCAGCCACGTTCCGGCGATGCTGGCGCGGTACTGCCCCAGCGTCTGGTGCACCCAGGCTTCGTCTTTTGCGGCATACTGCAGGTTCTGGTGCAGCAGCTTTCCGTCAGAAATCACCGTTATGGGCAGGAACCGGTCTTTGGGATAAATGCCTGCTTCTTTTGCGGAAGCGGGCATTTCTGCAGGAAAAGGAAAAACGGACAGGTTTCCATTGGTTTCCAGAATAGCATACTGGACGGAGCGGATGTCCAGCACATCTTTTTCTCGTAAGTGACCGGTCAGCTCATCCAGCGTGACCCGCGTGGAGCGCAGGTTTTCCTGCAGGATGCGTCCGTTTTCAATGAGGATCACCGGCTTGCCGCACAGGAGCTTGCGCAGGCGTATGCTGCGCAAGGTGGCACCGCTGAGCACCAGTTCCGTGCCCAGAATAGTCAGCATGGGAACCAGACCTGCATACAGTGGAACTGCGTCATCCTCCATGGGAATGGTGGCAAGATTTGCAACCATCATGGTTACCACAAATTCGGACGGCTCCATCTGGCCGATCTGACGTTTACCCATCAGCCGGATGCAGAAAATAAGCACCAGATACAGCAGGATCGTGCGAATGTAGGATAAAATCAAAATTCCGTCACCTCCCAGTTAGTATGCACAGGAAGTAGCGGAATTATTTGCCATGGATGGGAAATTGATGTTTGCTGCACTATGTGCCGTGGATAACGTAGGGGCGACCATTGGTCGCCCGTGCGGTACAATGTTACGAATTTGCCGAAAACCAATGCGAATTCGTAACATTTTTCTGCGCGGGCGTGTTGCAGAGCGAAGCGAATCAAAATAGGTCGATTGCTGGTGGCAATCGCACAATCATTCATGGGTCGCCGCCCCTGCATTCACTATTGAAACCGCACGATAAACTGAAATTTGAAGGATTGCCGGTAGTTGCACTGGCGGGATTGTGCTATAAAAATGCAAAATCCGCGGTTCCTAGCCGCGGATTTTGCAACAAGATATAGAGGAGAGGAAAAATGAAAAAGTAATTGAATCGTTTGACATTATAATACCGCGAAATTGTGAACGAAAAAAGCGGTTTTTTATTAAGTTTGTATGAAGTTGTGCAAAATGTTTTGTGTGAAATGCCGAGGTAAAAAATACCAGTCCGTCATGGGTTACGCGGCTGCAAAGCGCGGAGGGTCTTCACCAGCTGCTCCACAAAAGCCCAGACAGGGGGCTCCAGCCATTTGTCATAGAGAATGCACATATACAATGCCTGATGCCAGTTTCGCACCGGAATACAGCGGATATCCTCGCGTGCGGGAATGCACGCTTCGGGAATCAGGGCAATGCCAACACCGGCAGACACAAGATCCAACGCTGCCTGAACGGTATTGACGCTGCATACGATATGAAGATCGGCAGAGCTGCCGCTGGCCCACTGGCCGAAGCTGTTTTCAATGCCGTTTGCAAAAACGATCTGCGGTGCGGAAGAGATCTGCTGCGGCAGCAGGCAGTCACAGCCGGAGAGCGGATCGCCGGCGGAAAGAGCGGCATAGAGATTCTGCTGGCCGAGTTTACGGAAATGGAGGCTACGATCCCGGTTTGTGGAATCCACGATGGCCATATCCAGCTTTTCCTGCCGGACAAGATCCATCAGATCTTCTGCGGAACTTTCGCAGATCTGAAAGCGGATGCGGCTGTTTGCGTGAATATAGCTGCAGATCTCCCGGGAAACAGCGCCGCCAAGGGTGCCGGAGATAACACCCAGGCGGATGATCACCGGTGCGCCGGATTTGCTGTCGCGCAGGGTCATGGAAGCGGTCTGGAGCTCCTGCAATGCTGCATCGACTTTTTCGCGGAAGTAACGGCCTTCCTCTGTCAACCGGATGTTCCGGCCGACCTTTTCAAATAGCGAAATACCGCCCAGCTCAGTTTCCAGATGGTGGATGGCACTGCTTAAGGAAGGCTGGGAAATACCCAGCCGCGCAGCAGCCAGCGTATAGTGCTCTACCTGTGCCAGAACAGAAAAATAACGAAGGTAATTGTAGTTCATTGGGACACCTCAAAACCTATAGATAAAAACTATAAATAAAATATCATAACGATATTGGTTTTTGCAAGAAAAAAATATATAATCCACAAGGGCTCCGGAAAAAGATGGATTGCGCAGCCGTGCAGATTGTGCTATTCTTATAGAAGGAAGCGCAATGCTTTCAATACATACAGTCGAGGTTTATCAATGAGCTTTGTGTATCGTGGCCTGAAAGCCACTTTGAACCGCCATATTGTGACGGATGCGGAGATCGACCGCCAGATGGAGCGGCTGCAGCAGCAGTACCCCCGTATCGCAATCGTAAAAGACCGTCCCACCCAGTCCGGTGACGAAGTCGTTCTGGATTATGCCGGCTTCTGCGACGGTGAGCAGTTCGCCGGCGGCACTGCGGAAAAGCAGACGCTGGTGCTGGGCAGCGGCACCTTCATCCCCGGGTTTGAGGAGCAGCTGTTGGATAAGGTTCCCGGCGAAAAGGTTAGTGTCCATGTGACCTTCCCCGAGCATTACCATTCTGCTGACCTTGCAGGTAAGGCTGCTGAGTTCAAGTGCGTGATCCATGAGATCCGCGTCAAGACGGCCTACGAGCTTGACGATGTGTTCGCCAAGGAAGTGGGCGGCTGTGAAACCTTCGGGCAGATGCGTGAAAGACTGGGGGAAAGCCTGCAGAACTACTCCAATGAGCGGGGCGAAATGGATCTGCAGGATCGCCTGCTGCGTCAGGCAGCCGAAACGCTGGAATTCAGTCCCACCGGGCAGCAGCTGGAAGCAGAGTTGGACAACCAGATGAACAATCTGAAAGCGCAGCTTGCCCAGCA
Organism: Oscillospiraceae bacterium; assembly: GCA_017537045.1. The sequence goes on from JAFYLN010000014.1 coordinate 17,723, forward strand.
GGGTCTGTCCATTGACATGTATTGCTCCTTTATGAACACAACTGAGGCGCAGCTTCGTGAGGATGCCCGGGCGGACGCAGAGGTTTCTGTCCGTATGCAGGCTGCAATTGAACAGATCGTTTCTCTGGAAAATCTGGAGGCGACCAAGGAAGAAATCGCAGAAGCTGTGGCAGTGATCGCCCGTCAGAATAACATGACGCTGGAGCAGCTGAAACCTTATTATGATGCCGAGTTTGAGGCGGCTGTGGTTCGCAGTGTGCTGACCGGAAAGGTCATGAGCCTGATCCGCGAGAGCGCGGAAATTACGGAAGCCTAATCCGTTTCCATTAGACAGTTGTTGTTCAAAATGACTGGAAATTGGCTGGAAATAACGGCAGAATCTAATAATTCTGTTGACTTTTTTACCAGCATCTGTTAATCTGTAAATATCGGTAAGCCATTATCGATAGATAGCGCCGGGTGTTACTTAGGTCTAAAGTACGGCGCAAAATATAATAACCGCTGCCGGGGGTAGGTTAATGCCTTGGCGGCATTCCTTAAGGAGGAAAAAACATTATGGCAATCAATTATGTTGACGGCAAGTACGTAGACGAGAAGGGTATTGTCAGACTCGACCCCGTTCAGTACAAGGACTGGCAGATCGCCGAGGAAGCAGAAAAGACTCTGCCCCCCGTTGATTTCTTCCGCCAGAAGCTGGGCCTGCTGGAAGATGAGATCATCCCCTACGGCAAGACCCCCAAGATCGACTTCATCAAGGTCATGAACCGTCTGAAGGATAAGCCCGACGGCAAGTTCATCGAAGTCACCGCCGTTACCCCCACCCCCTTCGGCGAAGGCAAGTCCACCGTTTCTCTGGGTCTGATCGAAGGCCTGGGCTACATCGGCAAGAACGCAGGCGGCGCTCTGCGTCAGCCCTCCGGCGGCCCCACCATGAATGTTAAGGGTACCGCAGCCGGCGGCGGCAACGCTCTGCTGA
>JAFYLN010000130.1 GCA_017537045.1 Oscillospiraceae bacterium
GAGATCTTCTGGTGCGCTTGTAGGGGCGGCTATTAGCCGCCCGAAGTGTTCACGATTTTTGCGTGCAAAAACAGAAAAATTATTTCATTTTTCAAAATAATACGAACATATATAAAGGAATGAAAGCGGGCGGCGGGTCGCCGCCCCTACGAATTCTATCGAAGAGAATACGAAATGATAGACTTTTTTGACACGCTCAAAAGAAGCATTTGATTACCAAGTGCTTCTTTTGGTTGTATGCTCAGAATGCGACTTTCATGAACAGTGCCACAAGGCACAGAATCAGTGCACAGACCACATACACATACCGTCCGACATTGTACCAGAGGCTGCCATGGGGCTTTGGTGCACCCTTGTTGACGGCAGAGAGGAGATCTTCTTTTTTCATGACCCAAAACCAGGTGACAGCGCCCAGCGTTGCACCGATGGGGATGATATAGATGGAGACAATATCCATCCACGGACCCCAGGTATTGATGGGCTCCATGTGCAGGCCGACACCCAGACAGATCAGACCCAGCAGGATGAGAACGGGAATACGCTTGAATTTCGGGAAGCGGTATTGCAGCGCTTCGGCAACGGCTTCAAACATATTCTGCAAAGAGCTGACACCGGCAAAGATCATGGCGGTAAAAAGGATCACGGCAAAAGCTCTTCCGAAGGGAATGTCCTGCAGGATGCGGGGCAGGGTCACGAACAGCAGGGGCGCGCCGCTGCCGACGTCCAGACCGTAGGCAAAGCAGGCGGGAATAATCACCAGTGCGGCGACCATGGCGGCAATGGTGTCAAAAACAGCGGTGCGGATGGCCAGCGGAATCACATCTTCCCCATCGTCCAGATAGGAGCCATAAACCACCATACCGCAGCCGGTCAGGGACAGGGAGAAAAAGGCCTGTCCCATTGCCCAGATCCAGACCATGGGATTTTTCAGCGCACTCCAGTCAGGTGTGAACATGAACTTGTAGCCTGCGGCTGCACCGGGCAGGAAAGCCACGCGGATGGCCAGAACCACAAAGATGATAAAGAACACGGGCATCATGATCTTGTTGGTCTTCTCAATGCTTTTGGCACCCAGCAGCAGGGTCAGCAGCGTACCCACCACAACGATCACATGGAACGGAACCACGGCATAGGATGTGGAAGAGAAGCTTTCGAACCAGACCTTGGTATCGAGCAGCATCAGCTCTCCGGTGATGGACTGCACGAAGGCTTTCAGCACATAGGCAACGATGACGGCATAACCGATGGCAATACAAATCATTCCCGTCAGCGACAGCCAGCCCCAGAAACCGCCGCGGTTACCCAGCTTCGGCCAGCGCGAACGCCAGATCTGACGGTAGGAGCCCACAGCACCGGCGCGGAAGCGGCGGCCGACGGCATACTCGGCGGACAGACCCACAACACAGAACAGGGCGACAAATATCAGATATGCCACAAGGAAGGCACCGCCGCCATTGGCACCCAGCTTGGCAGGAAAGCCCCAGACGTTGGCCATACCCACGGCAGAACCAACCGCGGAGAGAATAAAGCCCCAGCGGCTGGAGAATCGTGCATGTTTCTTTTCGTTCACTTGATTTCCTCCGGGATAAACATTTTAGACATCTAACCCATACAGATTATAACAAAAAAGCGTATTTGTCAAATAAATATTCCGTTTTTTCTGAAACTTTGCCGGTTTTTAAATCCGCAGGCGGAACAAAAAACGGGGTCGCAGGCAGAAGTATCTGCTACTGCCAGTTGTGCAAGCGCCAAAGCACAAAGAAAAACGCCTTCGGAACTCCGAAGGCGTTAAATCGTATGTCAGCGGCGGGAGGTGATCATCAGCCATTTTTCCAGCTGCATCTTCCGCTGGCGGGCATCCATGCGGTCGGCAACCTTGCGCAGCAGCAGCGCCCATTCGGCGGCGGTGCGCTTGCGGTTGTCGCGGGTGACCAGATAGGTGCAGGGAGGCAGCTTTTCGCCGCCAAAAAGCTTGGCGAAGCGGCCATCCACGCCCATGGCAATGGCGTAGGGCAGCATCCGGAAGAAGAAATCCGGATCGTTTTCTATGATCCGTGCCAGATCATCCTTGGGGATTGCGCCGAGATAATGGCGGAAGCCCAGAATCAGACCGGCCTGATTGCGGCCCAGGTCGCTGCGGCGGCCGCCGTAGGCAGCGGCAAGACCGGCCAGGATCTGCGCCAGCGAAGCCAGCAGGCCGATAAGCCAGGAGCCGGAGAGAATACCCAGCGTGATCCACAGGGTATTCGCAGCAGATGCAATGTAGAGCGGGATCTTGCCGCGGATGTGGATGCGGTACATGCCGTCCTGAATCGCCCATGCGGTGAGGATGCCCAGCAGCCCCAGACCGATGCTCAGAACAATGCGCAATGTGGAGTTGGTGGTGAAATTATTGCCGAAGCAGATGCCGCTGAAAAGACTGACGCCGCAGCTGAGGGCGCGGAACAGGAATGCATTGCCGGCATGGCGGATATACATTTCCTTGACACCGGAAATGGTGCCTGCCACCTTGTGGCACAGCCGCGCGTAGGGAACGCCGGTGGCATCCACCGTATCGCCCTTGGAGAACAGGCTGTAGAAGCAGCGGTTTTCAAAGGCGGTGCGCTCGTTATCCATATCCATATGCTTTTGCAGGAACACCCGCCCCCGCTTGTCAGGATAAATACGCAGATAGCCCAGCTCCGCCCAGGTAAAGACCATCATGGTCAGGTCGGCACCGGCCGCGGTCAGATGGCTGCCCAGTTCACCGGCGGTAACGCCCTCCAGCGGTTCCGTGCGGCGCAGGCGCAGCAGGGGCAGGCAGCGCATGAACATCAGCCAGTAGATCAGTGCCAGTGCAGCGCAGATGGCCATGGGCACAGCCTCGGGGTTGCCGTCGCGGAAGATGACCAGCTTGCCGGGGAACATGTCCTCGTCCACTTCCATGACCAGTGTGATCTTTTCCCTGTCCTGCAGGGCACGGGTCACGGTGCCGGAGATCAGACTGCCACCGGCGACGCAGTTGACGATAGAATCAATATTTGTCTGCAGGAAGCCGCTGGTAAAGGTGGGCTTTTTGCCGCTTACATCACCGGGCATGGTGATGGAAAAGGACAGCGCACTGACGGGATAATCGAAGCCGCACAGCAGGGGGATCTCCATAAGAAGGGTGCTTTTTTTGGTTTTCTCGTTATAATCGGTGTGCAGCACATCTGCCAGGGTATAGCTGAATGTGACGGTGTTTTCTCCCATATAGCCGTCAAGGAAAGAAAGATCAGTCAGAACGGCGGTGGGATCGGTGGCGCTGCTGTAGGTACGGGCAGATTTGCCGTTGACAGCCACATCTTTCGCGCCCCGGGGCAGCGGGAAGGTCAGACCGGTGGCGGGGTGATCCATGTTGATCTTCACCGTCATAGTGACCGAGCAGGCACCGTTCGACGTGACGGTTGCCCAGTTTTCCACATGGCTGGCACCGCTGTCGGCATAGACTGTGGTGGTTAACATAATAACACAGAAAAATACCATCAAAATGCGTCGAATGCGGGTCATGATCTCCCCTCCTTTCAAAAGTGCATAATTTTCATTCAATCATTTTATCATGCCGAAAGAAAAAATGCAAGATTCATCCATCTTAAGATGTGAAAAAGTGAATGGTTCATGCAGATAAATTGATGTTTATCGCACCATATAGCGTGGATAACGTAGGGGCGACCATTGGTCGCCCGTGCAGGGGAATGTTTTGTATTCGCATTGGGTTTTGGCGAATTCGTAACAGACAACCGCAGCGGGCGTGTTGCAGAGCGCAGCGAATTAAAATAGGTCGATTGCCGGTGGCAATCGCACAATAATTCATGAATCGCCGCCCCTACATTTAAAATCGAAAAGAGCGATAAACTGAAAATTGTAATTATACAGCAAAAGGTCCGCTCCGGATGGAGCGAACCTTGGTGTATGTACTTAGCGGACGTACTCGATCACAACGCGGCGGTTGGGTTCAGTGCCGGTGGAATGGGTGGTGATATTCTCCATATCCTGCAGGGCTGCGTGGATCACATGACGCTCGTAGGCGTTCATGGGCTCCAGTGTGGTGCGGCGGCGTGCCTTCAGAACCTGCTGTGCCTTCTTGCGGGCATAGCGGCGCAGGCTGTCCTCGCGCTTTTCACGGTAGGATTCTGCGTCTACATTGATGCGGATGTGCCCCTCCACACCGCGGTTGATGGTATAGTTTGCCAGATGCTGGATGGCATCCAGTGTATCACCGCGGCGGCCGATCAGATAACCCAGATCTTCGCCCACCAGCTCTACAAAGTAGGTGTTGTCACCTTCCTTGAAGGCATGGGGAACGGCCTTGGAGCCCATGTGCTCCAGAAGTCCCTTGATGAAGGCTTCGATCTTCTCCTCGGTGCTGCCGGGCTGGGCAGGCGTGTACACGCGGGCGGTCTTGGCCTCTTTGGGCTCCCGGGGTGTTTTGGGTGCCTTGGGTACCTTGGGCGGCTCGGCCTTCTTTTCCTTTTTAGGCTGCTCCTTCCTGGGCTGCTCAGCCTTCACAGGCTCGGGCTTCTTTTCAGCCTTGGGAGCCGGTGCGGCAGCAGGCTTGGGAGCCTCGGGTTTCTTTTCCACAATGGGCTTTGCCTTGGGCTTGGAACGGGATGCGCTGCCCAGTGCGCTCTTGGGCTTTTCGGGAACGGGAGCGGGATCGGGCACCTCGTAGGTCACCTGCACCTTGGCGGGCTGTGCGCCGAAGCCCAGGAAACCGGCCTTGGCCTGCTGCAGCACCAGAACGGAAACACTGTCGCGATCCAGACCAAGCTGGGTCAGGGCAGCCTCAATAGCCAGATCAATGGTCTTACCGGAGGTAACGATTGTCTTTTCCATTGCTTATTCCTCCGTGCTGCTGTAGCGGTTGGGGTCGTAGTTGCGGCCCTTGCAGAAAGGACGGCTGGGGATGCCGGACATGCAGGATTCTTCCGCTTCATCCTCCACCACGATACCCTTCTTTGCGGCGTATTCCTTGGCAGCGGCAGCCTTTGCAGCTTCCTCTTCCAACTGCTGCTTCTTCTGCAGCTTCTTCTTGCTGGTGTTCTGGGTCTGTCCCTCGGGGTTGGCGGCGCGGCGCTCGGCGCGGATGCGCTCCTTCTCAGCCTCGATAGCCTCCTGCTCCATGGCGCGCTTCAGGCGGATGGCATCCTCTTCGTCATAGATTTTGCGGTAGTGCTTGGTCATGATGGGATCGGAGATCATTCTGACCAGACCGCCGATGAACCAGTAGACGCTCAGGCCGGCAGAAACAGTAAAGCCGATCCACAGGGTCATCAGGGGCATCATCATGAGCATGGTCTTGCTCTGCTGGGCAGTCTGGGAATTTTCAGCCATTTCCTTGTCCTGCACGCCCTTTTCGTTGGTGATGACGGACTCGTTGGTCTTCTGGCTGATGAGCATCTGCAGGTACTGGCTGGCAGTGGAGACCAGGGGGATCAGGAATGCACCGATGCTGGCCCAGTTGTAGGATTCCCAAGCCCAGATTTTCCAGTTGGGGATGGCACCCAGGTTGATGCCCAGGAAATCAAAGTTGATGCCTGCCAGAGTCTCGGCGCTGATGCCGGGGATGACGGCGGCAATTTCGTTTGCGTATTTTGCGATTTCGCCGGCGGCAACCACCTGATCGTAATAATTGTTGTTGGAGAACAGGGCGGGAGCCTGCTCCTTAATGATGGCGATGATCTGTGCAGCTACTTCGGGGGTCTCGCCCAGAATGTAGGTGATGGGCTGGCGGATAACGGTGAACAGGGGGAACAGGATCAGCATGGGGACAAAGCTCCACAGGCAGCCGCCCATGCCCATACCGATGCCTTCTTCCTTCTGCAGCTGCTGCATGGCCTCGTTCTGCTTCTGCTGGTCGTTGGCATACTTGCGCTGGATCTCCTGAATGCGGGGCTGCATGCGGGACATCTTCATCATGCTCTTCTTGCTCTTTGCGTTGATGGGCATCAGAACCAGCTGCACGATGACGGCGAAAATGATCATTGCGACACCGTAGTTGCTGGTCAGCTCATACAGAAAGCCCAGCAGCCAGCCGAAAGGCACGGTTACGATGTCGGAAAGTTTGAATGCGAGAAACATTGACATAACCTCCTAAGTAAATGAGGAATTAAGGTACGGGGTCAAAAAAGTCACCTTTATAAAAAGGGTGGCAGCGCAGCAGCCGCTTCAGGGCGAGCCAGCCGCCTTTAAGCGCCCCGTATTTGGTAATGGCTTCGTACGCATAGCGCGAGCACGTAGGCCGGAACCGGCACCGGGCCGGAAAAGCGGGAGAAATGGCCTTTTGATAAAAGCGAATCAGGAGGAGAAGAAGTTTTTTCATAGGAATACCTGTTATTAAGATGTCATTGCGAGGGCCTTTAGGCCCGTGGCAATCTCCTGGTACAATCCATCGAAAAGCAGTGCAGAAACAAACATCATGCCGGGAGATTCCCACGTCGGGGCGTTGCCCCTCCTCGGAATGACAATGTTATACACTTTTCTCGTTCAGAATCCCAGCCTTTTCGGCGGCGCTGAGATAGCTCTGGGTCAGCTTCTCAAAGGGTGCATGGATGGCACGGGTGCGCGCCACTACAACAATATCCCAGCCGGACTGAAATTTTTCCTCGTTGAGCCGGTAGACTTCACGCAGTCTCCTGCGGACACGGTTGCGCACATTGGCTTTCCCTAATCTTTTGCTGACGGTGATGCCAACCCGGTTGGCAGCCGTGCGGTTTTTCCTGGCGTACAGCACCAGATGGCTGTTTGCCTGCCCGCTGGTCCGGTAAAGGCGCTGGAATATGTGGTTGAGCTTTAAAGAACTCGAAAACTTCATAACAATACTCCGCAGTAACCGATACAAATAAATATCAGTATCCACAAGACACCTTCGAAGAAAAGGATCATTGAGGCGGCAGCGAGGATTTTTGGTTCAGGTCAAGGTTGAATCCCGCAGGAATACTTTGTGTATTTCAAGGGATTCAAAACGCAGAACTGAGCCGAAAGGGCCGCTGACGGCCAATTAGCCGTTTCGAGACGGTGTCCAATTAAAAAGGGAGCGGGGCGAATCTCTCATTCACCCCGCTGTAGCTCCCGTTTCGCTTATGAGCGTTTCTTCCGCGTAAGACACACCCTACGCGCGCCGACTCTTAGGCGGACAGAACCTTGCGGCCCTTAGCACGGCGGCGGGCCAGAACCTTACGGCCGTTGGCAGTAGCCATTCTCTGACGGAAACCGTGAACCTTGGAACGATGACGCTTGGTGGGCTGATAGGTACGCTTCATGAAATACACCTCCTGTTAAATTCAATCTATGCTCGACAGCCAAATGGCCGCAGCAACACATAGTAACGTGATTTTACAATCACACTGAGTTATTGTAACCGAAAAGTTACGCAAGGTCAATCATTATTTTTTCTTTTTTGTTTATTTGTGGAGAAATTTTCAAATTTCAGTTTATCGAGCTGTTGAAAACTTGCCTCTCCCTTTGGGAGAGGTGCCCCAAATCAAGGATTTGGGGCGGAGAGGGTTCGTTATTTTCCCTCTCAGTCAAAAATCGCTTCGATTTTTGACAGCTCTCCCA
>JAFYLN010000131.1 GCA_017537045.1 Oscillospiraceae bacterium
TCCTCGATTTTGGATGTGGAAATCGGATCCAGCGCGGAGGTGGGTTCGTCCATCAGCAATACCTTAGGCTTTACCGCCAAAGCTCTGGCGATGCACAGTCTCTGCTGCTGACCGCCGGACAAGCCCAATGCGGATTTCTTCAGCCGATCCTTGACCTCGTCCCAAATGGCTGCGCCCCGGAGTGCTTCCTCCACAATATCATCCAGCTGGATCTTGTTCTTGATGCCATGCGTTCGAGGGCCGTAGGCAATGTTGTCGTAGATGCTCATAGGGAACGGATTGGGTTTCTGGAACACCATACCGATTTCCTTGCGCAGATCGTTTACATCCACAGAAGGCGCGAAGATATCCTGTCCGCCGTAGGTTACTGTTCCTTCGATCCGAACGGAAGGGATCAGGTCATTCATCCGGTTCAGTGTCTTCAGGAAGGTAGACTTGCCGCAGCCGGAAGGGCCGATGAGGGCGGTGATGCTGTGCTCGGGGATCTCAATATTGATATTTTTCAGTGCCTGGGTAGCGCCGTACCACAAACACAGGTCTTTCGCGGTAATGATACTCATGCATTCTTTTTCCTTTCAAAATATTTGGCAATCAGGCTGGCGCTGAGGTTAATGATCAGCGTCAGGATCATCAGGATGGCAGCGATGGCAAAGGCCACGCCAAACTCACCGCCTTCGGTGGCGTACATATACAAAGCAACCGTCAAGGTAGAGCCGGAAGTAAACAGTGCGTCCACAAAGCCATTGAGTGCATGGGCAAATCCTGCAGTGAACAGCAGTGCAGCGGATTCGCCTACGATTCTGCCGATGGACAGGATGCAGCCGGTGACCACACCATCTACACAACCGGGCAGTACCACGGTGCGGATCACACGCCATTTGCCTGCACCCAGACCGAATGCGCCCTCTCTGTAGGATTGGGGTACGGTCTTTAAGCTCTCCTGGGTGGTTCGCATCACCGTAGGCAGATTCATAATCACCAGGGTCAGGGCACCTGCCAGCAGGCTTTTATCCAAATCCATGAACTGGCAGAAGAACAGCGAGCCGAACAGGCCGTAGATAATGGAAGGGATGCCGGACAGTGTCTCTGCTGCGTATTCGATCATAGCCACAACACGCTTGTTGGAAGCATACTCGGTCAGATAGATGGCCGCTCCCACACCCAGGGGGATCACGAAAACCAGTGTGGTCAGAATGATATAGACTGTGTTGAGAATATCCGGCAGAATGCCGATCCGGTCTGTCAGGTAGCTTGGCTTGGTGGACAGCAGCTCCCAGGTGATATTGGGAAGACCTTTATAAAGCACATAGCCCAAAAGAAACAGAGTCAAACCGGCAGTAATTCCGGCGGCAAGCCACATAAGCGCTTGCATAGTCCAATTGTAGATACTTCTTTTCTTCATAACAGTATTTCAATCACAAGAATCAGCACAGCAAGAGATCCCAGACTCAACAGCGCATAGGGTTTCCCACGAAGTGTCCACAGAAACAATTGCTTTCTCGGTTTGATTCTCATTTCTTTTCTCCTTTCAGGAAGAAGTTCAGCACTGCGTTGATCATCATGATAAACAGGAACAGCACCAGTGCGATGGAAAACAGAGCTTCCCGGTACAATCCGTCGGCATAACCCATACCACTGGAAACTGCGGTAGTCAGGAAACGAACACTTTGGAAGAGGCTAGGCATATTGGCCACATTACCGGAGACCATCATCACTGCCATCGCCTCACCGATGGCACGGCCTACACCCAGTACTACAGCGGTAGCGATACCACTCTTAGCTGCCGGAACGGAAACCCGGAACCATGTTTCGGTAGGGGTTGCGCCCAGTGCCAGGGATGCATCCTCATATTCCTTGGGAACAGCATCCAGAGCGGTAATGGAAACCTTAATAATGGAGGGCAGGATCATGATGGCCAGCACCACGATGGCAGCCATCAGGCTTGCGCCGTCCGGTAGTCCGAACAAATCCCGAATGCCGGGCACCAGAACCATCATACCAACAAGGCCGTAGACCACAGAGGGAATGCCTGCCAGCAGACTGACTGCGCCGGACATCAGTTCTTTTACCTTGGGCGATGCTTTCTTGGAGAGAAATACCGCTGTCAGAAAGCCAATGGGCACGCCCAGCACCAGTGCACCGGCAGTGCCGTAGATACTGGACAGAATGAAGGGCAGGATACCGAACTTCGGTTCAGAGCTCGCAGGAGCCCAGGTATCTCCGAAAAGAAAATCCCACAGACCGATCTCCAGGATCGCTGGGATACCGGAGATCACTAGATAGACGGTGATAACCAGCACACTGGCAACAGTAACAAGGCCCAGGATTAGGAAGAGTCCGTGTACGGCTCGCTCAAATTGTTTGTTCTTTTTCATACTTTTCACCATTGATGCAAAGCAAGCGGCGATTTGCACCGCCGCATTGCTTCCTTATTTTTTAGTTTGCAGGAACCACACCCGCTGCACTGATGATTTCGTTTGCCTTATCGGAAGTCACGAAGTCGAAGAATTCCTGAGCAGTCTTGCTGAGTGCTACGCCCTCCTTGGTAACCAGGACAAAGGGGCGCTGTACAGGGTAGCTGCCATCCTTGATAGTTGTTTCGCTGGGAGCCACACCGTTTACGGAGATTGCTTTCACAGTGTCCTTGACAGAGGACAGGGAGATATAGCCGATAGCGTTGGTATTCTCAGCCACTGCGGTGAGCACTGCGCCGTTGGAGGTCAGCTCCTGGCGGTACTTGCAGGCATCCTCAGTATCGGTGATGGACTCGAAGCCGTCGCGGGTGCCGGAGTTCTCTTCACGGCCGATCAGGACGATCTCGCTGTCATTGCCGCCTACATCCTTCCAGTTGGTGATCTCACCCTTGTAGATGCCGGCGATCTGTTCCAGTGTCAGGTTTGCAACCGTATTGCTGGGGTGGACAACGATTGCGATGCCGTCGATGGCAACCACGGTCTCCTTCAGGCCCTCAGCCTTTTCGGAGTCCTTCAGGTAGCGGGAGCTCAGGCCGATGTCGCAGGTGCCGTCCTTGACAGCCTTGATGCCGGTGCCGGAGCCGGTGGGATTGTAAGTGAAGGTTGCGCCGGTGTTTTCCATGAAGGCCTCACCGAGGGCGCCAATCATCTTTTCCATGGAGGTAGAACCATCGGTTGCAACCTTTTTCGTTTCGTTGCTGCCGCAAGCGGCCAGGGTTGCTGCGATCATCACCACAGCCAAAATCATGCAA
>JAFYLN010000132.1 GCA_017537045.1 Oscillospiraceae bacterium
CCTTTGCTGATTTCGAAAAGCAGCTGGCTGTTAGACAACGTCAATATAACAACTTCCCCATGAGACCACTCAACTGGAAGTCACCGAAACATGTTCTTTTTTCTTTCCCGAATGTGTAACACATCATTGACAAACCTACATATTTTCAAACTTTCGATAAAAACATATCGACAGCAAAGCGCCACATATCCAGCCGATAGGCCACGCGCACCAGATGCCTGTAGCTCCCAGCGCCGTCTCAGACAGGATATATGCCAGAACAACCCGGAGGATCAGATCCGTGAAGGTCGCTGTCATAAACTGCTTCATCAATCCCGCACCCCGAAGGATTCCATCTGCCACCAGCTTGGCTGAAACCACGAAGTAGAACGGGGATAGGACACGAAGGAACATAACGCCGGTATCCAGTGCCAGCTCCGTAGGTTCATCCAGGAAGAATCCCATCAAACCTCTTCCCCAGAGAAAGTACAGCGCAGTCAGCGGAACGCACAGCGACCATACCAGCTTCAATCCGACAGAAAAGCCCGTCTTGACCCGGTCCCATTTCTCTGCACCGATATTCTGGGCAGCAAAATTAGAAATGCCGTTTCCCAGAGTCGTAAAGGATGTGATCACCAGATTGTTCAGCTTCACCGCTGCGGAATAGCCTGCCATCACATCGGTTCCAAAACCGTTGATCACACCCTGAATGATGATGTTGCCGATGGAAATAAAGCTTTGCTGGAGCGTACTGGGTACCGCAATAACAACAAACCGCTTTAGGAGTTTCCCTGAGAATATCTGTACTTTTCCCTCTGTGGGAATCTTCCGGAGCCGCTGCATAACGACCACAACAGCCAGAACACAGCTTATGCCCTGGCAGATAAAGGTTGCCCAGGCCACACCAGCAACACCCATGTGGAATGCTTCCACGAACAGGATATCCATACCGATATTACTCAGCGAGGACACCGCAAGGAACACAAAGGGCGTTCTACTGTCACCCAGGGCGGAGAAAATACCCGTGGCGATGTTATAGAAAAAAACAAAGGGAAGACCCCATACATAAATGTCCAGATAGAGCTTGGAATCTGCGAACACTTCCTCCGGGGTATTGATGAGTCCAAGCAGACTATCACAACCCAGCAATCCCATCGCCATCAGGCACAAACAGGTCACGGCACTGGTGATCATGGATGTGTAGACCGCGGTTTTCATTCTGCCATATTCTTTTGCGCCAAACAGCTGTGATACCACAACGGAACAGCCCATATTGCAGCCAAAGGCAAAGGCAATAAAGATCAGCGTAATCTCGTAACTGTTGCCTACAGCCGCCAGCGCGTTCTGACTGATGAACTTGCCAGCTACCCAGCTATCCGCGATATTATAGAGTTGTTGGAAGATGATGCTGCCAAACAGAGGTAGGCAGAATTTCCACAGAACGGTACTGGGCTTTCCGATGGTCAAATCCTTATTCAAATAAAGCACCTCTCAATCTGTCTTCATCTGGTGCATTATACAACTTGACAGCCCGAAAAGTAAAATGTATAGTTGAGATAGCATCTATATTGTTATGATATAGTTGGAGGTGGTATCATGCATATCAATCTGGATTCCTACCGGGTGTTTTACTATGTGGCCCAGTACCGCAGCTTCACCAAGGCGGCGGAGATGCTCTACAGCAATCAGCCCAATGTGACCCGGACAATCAAGAATCTGGAACAAGCCCTGGACTGCACGCTTTTTAGCCGCACCAGCCGCAGTGTTCAGCTGACCCCAGAGGGGGAAGAACTTTTCTCCCACATTGCCCCCGCCATGCAGCAGATCAAGGACGGAGAAGAAACCGTGTTGCTTCACAGCAAGCTGAAGGGCGGCACCATCAGCATCGGCGTCAGTGAGATTGCGCTGCATCAAGTGCTTCTGCCCGTTCTGGAAAAATTCCGTCAGGAATATCCAGGCATCCGCCTGCGGATCTTCAACTCCAACACCCAGCAGGCAGTTTTGGCGCTGAAAAACCGGCTCGTTGATTTCTCTTTGGTTACGCCTCCCATTGAGGGTTCCGATATGTTCCTGCGGAGGGATGTAGCAGCATTTCAGGAGGTTCCTGTCTGCGGAAAAGCTTATCAGTATCTCGCAGACCAGCCCCTGACGTGGGAGCATTTGGATTCTCTTCCGATTATCAGCCTGTGCAAAGGTACCTCTACCCATCAGCTTTACTCGGACTGGTTCCTGGCGCATGATTTAACTTTTTCCCCGGACATCGAAGCGGCCACTGCCGACCAGATCCTGCCCATGGTTCGTGCAAATTTGGGAATCGGCTTTGTTCCGGAGCATACCGCAAAGGCTGCCGCCGCGGACGGCAGTGTCAGAATCCTGCGGCTTCAGGAAGAAACCCCAAAGCGAACAGTCGTGCTCCTGAAACGAAAGGACACACCATTAAGCATCGCAGCAGCAGAACTGGAACGACTGCTACACAACTACAATCTTTCTATTCAGCAAATCAGCTGATTGATTCATGCACACCGGGCAGTCAAATATTTTATATGCCGCCTGACAGCACTTACTATTGCCACTAGACAGTACCTAGCAAAACGAAATAAACAAATAAAACCCTCTCATGGAACTAGGGAAACGGTTCAACGAGAGAGTTTGACTTTCAAGATAATTACCCGGAGGTCAGCAGAGAATTCCGAAAAGCGGACAGTAAGTCTTGATCCAAGGAGGCTGGATCCAAATTTCGGATCCAACCCAATATTCCAAAAAGTTTTGAAAACTTCGAGATTTTCTCAATTCGGTTGACATTGTATTCTGAAAAATCCTAACTTGTCCACTGGGTGCTATTCTATTATGGGTCAGAATATGGGTCAAACGGCTTTCTGCGAATTTGTAGATTTTTTCTCCGAACTTTTCGTCCCCTAAAAAGCAAGAAAAAGTCCTGAAATCTTGTGATTTCAGGACTTTTTATGGTTGCGGAGGCAGGACTCGAACCTACGACCTCCGGGTTATGAGCCCGACGAGCTTCCAACTGCTCTACTCCGCGATATTTAAGGTGCACTCTTTAATGCTTGAATATTCTAACACACGCAGGATGGTTTGTCAAGCCTTATTTTTACAGTTTTGGCCGACACGGTTCGTCAGTTTTTGCAGTGTTTTCGAAAAAGGGGGATTGTGCCCGTAGGCACAACCCTCACAGAAAGCCTCGCATGTCCACAGTCAGCTTTTCTTCCAGATTGATCAGCCGCTTGGTGATGTCCTTGGAAACTTCGTCGGCAGCCTTGTACTGGTTCAGATAGCGGTTCAGGGATTTGACACCCATGTTGCAGCCGTCGGTCATCAGGTCTGCTATGGTAGCATCGCTGTCTTCCATGCCCAACTTCATATTGGTCTTCATCCACGACATACCCTTGGCAATGGGATTGGGGTTCTTTCCCTCGTCCTTGTATTTGCCCAGAAGCTGCTGAACCTGCCCCTGCAGATCTTCGTGCTCGTCCTTACATGTGGAAAGCATGTTGTGCAGTTTGTCGGAGCGGGTGTGGTCCAGCACATCATCAATGGAAGTGATGCCCATTTTGATACCTGCGTCGCATTCACGCAGCAGCTTGATTGTATCTTGCTCTACCATAATTTCTTCCTCCTTTGGTTGGCCTGCTCTTACTATGCCCCGATCAGCGTATTTTAACAGATAATGAGGACAGAATAAGAGAAGTATTGAAATTGTGTGCGGAATTGCTATAATGAGTTATAGAAACACATCATCAGGAGGAACCATTATGTGTACGGCAGTTACCTATCAGACAAAGGATTTCTACTTCGGAAGAACCTTGGACTACGAATTTTCGTATCAGGAGGAAGTGACGGTCACACCCCGCAATTTTCAGTTTCACTTCCGCCACATGGGTACGCTGCAGCGGCATTATGCAATCATCGGCATGGCATTCGTGCAGGATAATTATCCGCTTTATTACGATGCAGTCAATGAAAAGGGGCTTGGCATGGCGGGTCTGAATTTTGTGGGCAATGCCTGCTACTGTGATCCGGCACCGGATAAGGATAATGTGGCGGTTTTTGAATTCATCCCGTGGATCCTTTCCCAGTGTGATACAGTGGCAGAAGCAAAAAAACTGATTGGACGGATCAATCTGACCAAAGAGGCTTACAGTGCGCATCTTCCCGCGGCCTCCCTGCACTGGTTAATCGCAGACAGGCAGGAGGCCATCACTGTGGAAGCCATGGCAGATGGAATCCACGTTTATTCCAATCCTGTGGGTGCATTGACCAACAACCCTCCTTTCCCTCAGCAGATGTTCCGGCTGAATGATTTCCGGCACCTTTCCAGAAAAGATCCCGAAAACAGCTTTTCCAAGGACTTAGAGCTTACCCGCTACAGCCGCGGTATGGGCGGCATGGGTCTGCCGGGGGATCTGTCTTCCCAGTCCCGGTTTGTAAGAGTCTCTTTTGTGAAGATGAATTCTGTTTCCGCAGAAACGGAAAACGAAAGCGTCAGCCAGTTCTTTCACATTCTGGGCAGTGTTGACCAGCAGCGTGGCTGCTGCGATGTGGGTGATGAAGACTATGAGATCACCATTTATACCTCCTGCTGTAATGCGGACAGGGGAATTTACTATTACACCACCTACGATAACCGCCAGATCACAGCGGTGGATATGCACAGAGAGAATCTGGATGGTGCAGACCTTGCACGGTATCCTCTGATCACCGGCCAGCAGATACATTTCCAGAATTGAATGGTAAATTGCTGTTTATCGCGCTGTGTGCCGTGGATGACGTAGGGGCGGGCATTGCCCGCCCGCGCAGAGAAATGTTGCGAATTCGCCGAAAACCAATGCGAATACGTTAAATTTTACCGCACGGGCGTGTTGCAGAGCGCAGCGAATTAAAATAGGTCGATTGCCGGTGGCAATCGCACAATAATTCATGGATCGCCGCTCCTACATTCATTATTGAAACAGCGCGATAAACTGAAATTTGATTGACAGAGAAAGCGAAAGGTGGAAACCGATATGGAATTTGCAGAATATCTTCCCTTTTGGAATAAGCTGACAGCGGAACAGCAGGCGCGGATCGCCAATGTGATTGAATTTCGCCAGATCAAAAAAGGCACCCATATTCACGACAGCAGTGCCGACTGCCTTGGCCTGGTAATGGTACGCAGTGGTCAGCTTCGCGCTTACATACTCTCCGAAGACGGCCGGGAAATCACCATCAGCCGCCTGACCCAGTATGATGTAAGTCTGCTCAGCGCTTCCTGCGTCATGCCGGATATGCAGTTCAATGTGATGATCGAGGCGGAGAAGGACGCGGAATTCTGGAGTGTTCCTGCCTGCCTGTTCAAAAATCTGGTGGATGAATCTCTGGCAGTTTCCAACTATTCCCGCAATCTGCTCAGCGGCAATTTCTCGGAGCTGATGTGGCTCATGGAGCAGATCATGTGGAAGAGCTTCGATAAGCGTCTGGCAGCATTCCTGCTGGAAGAGACCCAGCTGGAGGAATCACCGGTTCTGAAGATCACCCATGAGAAGATCGCCAACCATATGGGCACCGCCCGTGAGGTGGTAACCCGCATGCTGCGGTATTTCCAGAGCGAGGGCATGGTAGCTCTGACCCGTGGCACCATCGAGATCACAGACCGGGAAAAATTAGAAGAATTAAGTGATGCATAAAGAAAATCCGTCACCATATGGTGACGGACTTTTTGCGCGCGCTGAAAGAAAAATTGATGTTTATTGCGCTGTGTGCCGTGGAGAACGTAGGGCGGCGACCCATGAATGATTGTGCAATTGCCACCGGCAATCGACCTATTTTGATTTGCTGCGCTCTGCAACACGCCCGCGCAGAGAAATGTTGCAAACTCGCATTGGATTTCGGCGAATTCGTAACAGACAACCGCAGCGGGCGGCTGATAGCCGCCCCTACATTCACGATTGCAACAGAGCAACAAACTGAACTTTGAAACGTCTTATGCCTTACAGCTTTTTACAAAGGCGGAGAAAAGCCGTCTCTGGTGTCTGGAAAAGCTGCACATATGCTCCGGGTGCCACTGCACACCGATGCAGAATTTGTGGCTGGGATGCTCCACCGCTTCGATGATACCATCCTCAGCTGTGGCGGCAGCCACCAGAACAGGTGCAGTTTTCTCCACGGCCTGATGGTGCAGGCTGTTGGCAACAAAGGATTTTTTGCCGATGATGCCGGAAAGCCTGGTGCCGGGGCAGAGGGTAACCCGGTGATTGCCGGTGTCCTTATGTCCCCAGTCATTATGACTGCAGCCGGAAATGTCTTGGATGTCCTGATGCAGTGTACCGCCGAAATACACATTCATCAGCTGCACACCCCGGCAGATACCCAAAACAGGCTTTCCTGTCGTGAGAAATGCTTCCAGCATTTTCATTTCTGCTTCGTCCCGCGCTCTTATGATCTGGCCGCATTTTTCAGAAACGGCCTGACCGTAGTAGGCAGGATCCACGTCCTCGCCGCCGGACAGAAGCAGACCGTCGCACCGGAGCATGGTTTCAATTGCTTTGTCAAGATCATCCGGTTCGATCCATACTGCCTTTGCACCGGCGCGGCGCAGTGCAGTGGTATATTTGCCCTGCATATAAATGCGCAGCTTATCTTTTTTAAATTTCGGAATTGCGATGGTACAGGCCATAACGATCACCTCTGATTTTTATGTACCCAGTGTATCAGAGAAGCCGGAATCTGTCAATGAGATCAAAGATATGGCAAATTGATGTTTGCGGCACTATGTGCCGTGGATAACGTAGGGGCGGCGATCCATGAATTATTGTGCGATTGCCACCGGCAATCGACCTATTTTGATTCGCTGCGCTCTGCAACACGCCCGGCGGTACAATGTTGCGAATTTGCCGAAAACCAATGCGAATTCGTAACATTTCTCTGCGCGGGCGGCGGGTCGCCGCCCCTACGAGATCATTGTAAGACTGTACGATAAACTGAAATTTTCAGACCTGCGGCAGACAGGAAGTCCCCCGGAAGAACCGGGGGACTGGTTTCTTTAATAGTGCAGGCCGAAGCCGCTGCGGTAGTAGTTGCCGTCCTCGTCGCAGTAGGCGTAGCTGCCGCCCTTGACGTTCTTCAGAATCTCAGGATCGATATACTGGTCCTTGTCGTAGCCGGGCACATCGTTGGGGGATGCGCAGATCTCGCGTACCACACCGTCGATCTCCTTCTCGGTGATGGCAATGACTGCGGGGCAGGAGACCATGGTCAGGCTCATTTTGCCGGTGGGGTTGAAGTCGCCTGCCAGAACGTCCATCTGGGCACCGAGGGCATTGCCCATGGCAACGGGAGAAACGGTGTACTGGAAGGTCATGCCGTCCACATAGGGCTCCAGCGGTTCCAGAATCCAGGGGTTGCAGACCACGAAAGTGGCGATGACCTTGCCGCCGTGGGCGTGGACAGTTTCAGCCAGTGCGGGGATCCTGCCAATGCCACGCAGGGTGTTGATCTCGATCTTATTGCCGGTCTTCTTCTGGGACTTGTTGACCTCGCGCTCCTCATGCATATATCCTTCCACCAGCTCCAGCACGGGCATGGAACGCTGCACAAAAACGATGTTGTTCTGCTGGGGCCAGACATGCAGATAGGCGTAGTCGCATTCCTCGGGGGTTTCCACGATTTCATAACCCTTTGCTGCCAGCAGCATCTCCAGCTGCTTTTTCAGCTTGGCATCATTGTCCTCACCAGCAACACCGGCACCCATCATCTGAGCCAGTGCTGCGCCGGCATTTTCACCGGAGAATACTTCCACATAGACCTTCTTGCCCTTTACCATGGGCAGCACGCCGCCGTGGTTCTTGGCAAGAACAACTTCCTTCTGGCAGGCACGGTATGCTGCCTGCTTGGCGCCTTCGTAGTTCTCCATGCGGACGCGGTCAGCCTCATCGGGATCGAGGTAGGGGTTGTCCACACGCTTCTGCTGGAACAGGCTCAGCAGGCGGCGGTAGTTGGCACGGTCCAGATCGGCCTTGGGCAGGAAACCATCTTCCACCGCCTTGACAATGTTCTCGGCATCATAGTTGCCGCCGATGACATCCGTACCGGCAGAAATGGCCTTGGCATACCGTTCAGGCATGCTCAAATGTTCCACACCATAGATCTGGGTGGTGGTGATGCCGGAGTCAGAGTTGACATAGCCGGTGAAGCCCATGGTGTCACGGGCAAGATCGGTGATCAGCTCCTTGGAATAGGTGGAAGGTACGGCCTCAGAGGAGGTCAGCTTACCCTTGTAATACTGGGGAACGGAGCGGCTATCGTTGCAGATGCGGGAATAGTCGGGCATGATGGCGGAGGCATTCATGTCAAATGCGGCCTGGAAGGGAGGCAGATGATACTTTGCCATGGAGCCTTCGGTGGGGTACAGCCGCCACTGGCCGATGGGCAGGTGGGGCTCAAAGCCGTTTTCTGCAGGGCCGTCGCCGGGGAAGTGCTTGACGGTCAGGGCAATGGAACCCTCCTTCAGACCGTCCTCGCCGTTCTGGTAGCCGCGAACCAGTTCCTTCGTGATGCCGGCAGTGATATCGGGACGCTCACCGTAGGTGCCGGAGTTTCTGGGCCAGCGGGGATCGGTGGAAACGTCCACCTGCGGGCCGTACATGATGTGCAGGCCGCAGGCTGCCATCATCTTGCGGTCGGTATCAGCCATGTCATAGACAATGTCGAAATTGCCGTCACCCATAACAGCGGCACCAAAGCCGAGAAAGTCGGGATAGCCGATGTTGATGGGATTGGTGTGCATGGAGTAGGGGATGGCAACGCCGCCCTGTGTGGCTTCAAATTCCACATACTGGGTGCCTAGATTGTGGTAAAGTGCGGCAACGCCGGCCTCAGCCCGCATCTCACCGCGGTAGACACCGGCAGTCAACTTCTGTTCCAGAACCTGACCGTCGTCCACGCGCATGTCCAGACCGGGCAGAATACCCTTTGGGGGAGGAACGGTGGGATCGTACCGCTTGAAGATCTTGGAGGGGGCGATGTTGCCGTTTTCGTCCTTGGCACCCTCGCGGGTCATGGAAAGGGGCGTGTTCCACAGGGTATTCAGAACCAGACCGGCCTGCTGCTTCAGGGGCAGATGGGCAACCATATCGGCAGCGCGCTGCTCGTCACTGAGCCGCCAGTCCTCGTAGGGGGACAGAACACCGTCGTTGTCCATATCCTTGAAATACAGGCCGTCTTTCACAATGACACCGCAGGTGGTAACACCGATGGTGGGGCCGTTTTCGTTGCGGAACAGAACAGGCTCTAAGTAGAAGTCGTTGATTTTTTCTCCCTCTTCCAGCATATAGGGAGGCTGGATATAGCCGTTTTTCAGACCGGGATCAAAGGAAACAGGGTTCTTTTTCATGGAATCGCTCCTTTTATTAAGATTATAGTTCCATTATACATGGCAAACAAAATCCTCGCAAGCTAAAAATCATACGGTTTGTAAAAATAGCGAAATGGATTAAAAATGGGAATCACCTCTTAAGAAATGCAAATTTCAGTTTATCGTGCTGTCTATCAATTCTATCGTAGGGGCGGCGATCCATGAATGATTGTGCGATTGCCACCGGCAATCGACCTATTTTAATTCGCTGCGCTCTGCAATACGCCCATGCGGTAGAATTTAACGTATTCGCATTGTTTTTCGGCGAATTCGCAACATTGTACCGCCGGGCGACCAATGGTCGCCCCTACGTTATCCACGGTACATGGTGCGGTAAACATCAATTTACCATCCCTTTCCATGTGGGTGTTCACAGTAAATTAAGGAATACTTAAGCTGTAAACGATTGATTTTTTATGTCTTTTTTCGTATCATAAGAATAACAGAGAAAGAAACCACAACTTGGGGAGGAACATATTATGAACAGGAAAAAATGGTTGATTGCGGCGCTGGCAGCATGCATGCTGCTGGTTTTTTGCGGCTGCGGTGAAGACGGTACGGCAGTCTATGTCCAGTCCGTGGCGGAACTGGCGGGTATGGGCGGCATTGCGCCCGATGACCGGTTTGCCGGCATCGTGGTTTCCGAGAATGTGGCAGAAGTGAACCGCGACAGCGACAAGACCATCAAGGAGCTGCTGGTCAAGGCAGGTGATGATGTGGAGGAGGGACAACTGCTGTTTTCCTACGACACAGAGCAGCTGCAGCTGAATCTGGACAAGCAGCGTCTGGAAAAAGAACAGCTGGAAGCCACGATCGAAAACTACAAGGATCAGATTGCCGATCTGGAAAAGCAGCGCAAACGCGTGAAAGAATCTGCCCAGCTGCAGTATACGGTTCAGATCCAGTCCCTGCAGGTGGATCTGAAGGAATCGGAGCTGAAGCTGAAGTCCAAGGAGCAGGAAGTTGCAAAATCCGAGGATGTGCTGCAGAATGCGGATGTGAAATCCCCGGTTACCGGCCGGATTCAGGAGGTCAACGAAAATGGCACGGACAGCTACGGAAGACCTGTGGCGTACATCACCATCCAGCAGGCCGGCTCCTACCGGATCAAGGGCACCCTTGGCGAATTACAGCGGGGCGGCATTATGGAAGGCAGCCGCATACGCATTACATCCCGTGCCGATGAAAGTGCATTCTGGCTGGGCACTGTGACACTGGTGGATTATGAAAATCCCAGTCAGGAGAATCCCAACAATATGTATTATGGTGTTGCCACCGATGAAATGACCGCTTCCAGCAAATACCCCTTCTACATTGAAGTGGATAACACCGATGGCCTGATCCTGGGTCAGCATGTGTATCTGCGCTTGGAAAAGGAAGAGGGAGAGGAAACCGGTATTCCTTTGAGCATGGCATTCCTCTGCTACGATGACGACGGAACTGCCTATGTCTGGGCGGAAAACAACCGTGGCAAGCTGGAAAAGCGCATCGTGACGCTGGGAGCACCCAATGATATGATGGGTACGGTCAGCATCGTAGAAGGCCTTGCAGAAACCGATTACGTTGCATTTCCCGATGGAGAACTCTGCCAGGAAGGCGCACCGACGACACACGAAGTGGCCGCAGTAGAAGAAGTGGCCGTAGAAGGCGGGGTGTAACGGTTGGAGATCTTAAAGCTGACCGATATTTGCAAGGACTACCAGCAGGGTAAAGAACCTGTTCGCGTCCTGAAAAATATCAATATGACTGTCCATAAGGGTGATTACTTAGCCATTATGGGTCCTTCCGGCTCCGGCAAGACCACGCTGATGAACCTGATCGGCTGTCTGGATGTGCCGACCTCGGGCAACTATGAGCTGGAGGGGCAGAACCTGAAAGACCTGACCGATGACCAGCTGGCGGATATCCGCAATAAGCATATCGGCTTTGTGTTCCAGAGCTTCCATCTGCTGCCGAAAATGGATGCGCTGGAAAATGTGGCGCTGCCGCTTTTGTATGCCGGCGTTCCGTTGCAGGAGCGCCGCCAGCGGGCTGAAGAAGCATTAAAGGCCGTGGGTCTGGAAGAACGCATCCATTTTTTACCCAACCAGCTTTCCGGCGGCCAGTGCCAGCGTGTGGCCATTGCCCGCGCCATGGTGGGAAACCCCACCATGCTGCTGGCAGACGAGCCCACCGGCGCGCTGGATACCAAGTCCGGCAATCAGATCATGGAGATCTTCCGCCAACTGAGCCGTGACGGCATGACCATTATCATGATTACCCACGAGCAGTCCATTGCAGAATGCGCGGATAAGATCTACTACATTCTCGATGGCGAGCTGCGCACCGGTGCCAATCCGGCGCAGGAGGGAGGCAGCCATGAAGAATAAGACGAAAAAAATCATCGCCATCGTACTGGCAGTGGTGATTCTTCTGGGTGCCGGCGGTGGTGCATGGTACTATTTTTCTCATAAAAATGTTGAACCGGTTTATGTGTTCCCTTTTAACTATGTGGGTATGACCGAATACTGGGGTGACTCACAGGAAAGCTACGGCCCCGTCAGCACGGACAAAATCCAGACGGTCTATTTAAGTGATACCCAGACCGTGACGGAAATTCTGGTATCTGTGGGTGATACAGTCAAAAAGGGCGACCTGCTCATGAGCTTTGATACGACTTTGTCCGACCTTGCGCTGGAGCGCAAGCGTCTGGATGTGGAAAAGCTGAAGCTGCAGCTTCAGGATGCCCAGACCCGCCTGCGGGAGATCAGAAGCATGAAGCCCATGGTGATCCCGACCGTGCAGGAAACACCGGACAAGGACCTTGGTACAGCACTGGGTGCCAAGTACAAGATTTCCGGAAACCGTAATTATGACGGCAGTAAAAAAAGTCTGGCGCTGATCTGCTGGATCAGTGAGGGACAGGCGGTGACAGATGAACTGCTGGAAGAACTGCGCCTGAAAGCGGAAGAGTTTCAGACCATCAATGCCAATGACCCTGCAAAGCAGCCCTCCAGTGCATCCCCCCTGCCGGGTATTCTGGGCGGCGGTGACACGGAAACTGTTGATCCGGAAACCGGCGGCGCAGAGCAGCCCCCCGTTGATGGTGGCGGCGGAGATCCTGGTGTGAACGAACCGGTCAAGGTGAGTGTCTCCCAGTTCTATGTGATCTTCAAGGTCAACAAGGGTGATATGTCTCTGGGACAGCGGCTGGCATGGACAGGCCTGATCGTCAATAAGGTATCTGACACATTTGTATTCCGGTTCTTTGATGCTTCCGCCATCAGCGACCATATGCTGGCAGATATGGGCCAGGAAGCGGAAAAAACACCTGAGATCGATTTTGGCAGTGGCTATACGGCTGCCCAGATTTCCCAGATGCGCAGCGAGCAGGAAAAGAAGATCAAGGATCTGGAATTCAACATCAAAATGGCAGAAGCCGATTATAAGATTGCCCTGACGGAAGCCAACGACGGCAAGGTCTATGCCCAGATTGACGGCAAGGTTGTGTCGGTGCTGACGGAAGAGGAAGCAAAGCTGACCATGCAGCCTGTTTTGAAAGTATCCGGCGGCGGTGGTTTCTATGTAGAAGGCAGTGTCAGTGAGCTGGAAAAGGACAATATGCGCATCGGCCAGGAAGTGACCATCAACGACTGGAATACAGGCATGACCTACACCGGGACAGTGCAGTCTCTGGGAGATTTCCCCAGTTCCAACAACAGCTGGAACGGAACCGGCAATCCCAATGCCTCTTTCTATCCGTTCACAGTCTATATCGGGGAGGAAGCAGACCTGCAGGAGGGACGCTATGTCAGCGTCATGTATTCCACAGCTACCAGTGAACATGGTATTTATCTGCAAAATCCCTTCCTGCGTACCGAGCAAGGCAAGTCCTTTGTCTATGTTCTGGGCGAGGATGGCCGGCTGGAGCAGCGGTTTGTCAAAACCGGTAAGGCACTGTGGGGCAGCTATACGGAAATTCTCAGCGGCCTGACCGAGGAAGACCTGGTTGCTTTCCCCTATGGTAAGAACGTCAAATCCGGTGCAGTCGCTGAGGAAGGCGACCTGTCCAACCTGTACGGCTAAAAGGAGGGACAACAATGACAGAAAATATCAGACTGGCCTTTCAGGGCATCTGGGGTCATAAGCTCCGCTCCGTGCTGACCATGCTGGGTATCATTATTGGTATCGCGGCCATTATCACCATCGTTTCCACCATCAAGGGCACCAACGAGCAGATCAAGGAAAATCTGATCGGTGCGGGCAATAATGTGGTTACCGTGCAGCTCAATCAGAGCGGCTATGCCTACGATATGAGCTGGAGTTCCATTCCCGCCGGTGTGCGTACCATTACGGAGCGTACCCGTCAGGAGATCGAGGATATCAACGGTGCAGAAAAGGTATCTCTTTATACAGCCCGCAACTATGCCGAGCAGGTCTATTATCAGAACAGCCAGTTTAATGGTGAAGTTTATGGCATCGACACCCATTACCTCTCCGTCTACGGCTATCAGGTCAAATCCGGCCGCGGCTTCACAGAATCGGATTATAAGAATTTCCGCAAGGTGGCACTGGTAGATACAACTGCGGTGACTACGCTGTTCGGCGGTGAATCTCCTGTGGGTGAAGCCATTGAATTGCAGGGCGATGTTTTCACCGTGGTAGGTGTGGTAGCGCTTTCTGATGATTTTACTCCCACCATCAACACCATTAACGACTATTACCTCTACGCCGATACTTCTTCCGGCTCCATTTATCTGCCCTCTGCGGTGTGGCCCACGGCCTATCAGTTTGATGAGCCACAGAATGTGGCTATCAAGGTTGCAAATACCGATGTGATGACTACTGTCGGACAGAAGGCGGCGGAGATATTGACAGAAAAGCAAATCGTGGACAAGGAAAGCGATTTTGACTACCGCAGCCAGGACATGCTGGAGCAGGCACAGCAGCTACAGAGCATGTCGGAATCCACAAACGCCCAGCTGATCTGGATTGCCAGCATTTCGTTGCTGGTGGGCGGTATCGGCGTTATGAACATTATGCTGGTGTCTGTCACCGAGCGTACCAGCGAGATCGGCCTGAAAAAAGCCCTTGGTGCCCGCAAGCGCCGCATTCGGATGCAGTTTTTAACGGAAGCAGCCGTGCTTACCAGCCTTGGCGGCATCATCGGCGTGGTCAGCGGCATCGGTCTTGCGGAGCTGATCTCCAATATGATGCAGGTTCCCGTGGCGATTGATGTCACAGCAATTCTGATATCTGTGGTATTCTCCACCCTGATCGGTGTGATTTTTGGATTGCTTCCTGCCATCAAGGCAGCAAATATGAACCCTATCGAAGCCCTGCGCCGCAATTAAAACAAAACTGCCCCGCTATTTTGGGGCAGTTTTTCGTTTGACGCTGGTTGACAGATGTGATAATCTATACCCTGAAAAGAAACAGGAAAGGGGCAGCAAGATGAGAAAAAGCCTGCCGAAAGTACATATCGGCCTGCGCACCCTCAAAACCACGGCAGCCATTGTGATCGCCATGATCGTTGTGGATGCTTACGGTGCCAGTGCCTCCAAGCTGATCTTCGCCATGCTGGGGGCTATGGCGGCAGTCCAGCCAACCTTTAAGGAATCAGTGGATTCCTGCCTTGCCCAGATCGTTGGCGTGCTTTTTGGCGCACTGTCTTCTATTGTGCTGCTGATGCTGCCTGTACCGCCGCTGATGGCAACGGGAATCGGTATGATCCTTGTGATCACCCTTTATAATATGCTGCGCATCCGCTATTCCCCGTCACTGCCCTGCCTGATCGTGGTGATGATGTGTACGGGTTCCGGCATTGTCCCGCTGGCCTATGCTTCTGAGCGTATCTGGGATACCGCCATCGGCCTGAGCGTGGGCATGCTGATCAATACACTGGTATTTCCCTATGACAACAGCCGCCAGATCCGTGATACGGTGCAAAGCCTTGATAAGGAATTGATCGCCTTTCTGGAGGAGATGTTCGACGGTGATGATATCCTGCCCGATGCGGATGTGATGAGCCGGAAAGTGGATGATATGTACCGCCAGATGCGCCTGTTTTCCAACCAGAAGCTGCTGCTGGGGCTGCGCCGCCAGCAGGAAAAGCAGGAGACGTTCAAACAGTGTGAACGTAAGGTGCGCGAGCTTCTGGCGCGCATGGAGGTTCTGAGCCAGATGGGTAGACCCGGACGGCTCAGCGAAGAAAACCGCCATGCATTGGAGTCAAGTGGCGCGGTCATTCGGGATCAGCGCCCGCTGGACAGCGTCATGGAGCGGGATGTGGTCACAAATTACCATATCCGTCAGGTTCTGCGCCTGCGCCGGGAACTGCTGGATGCATTGAAAAAAACCGAGTAAGATCCCTGCAAATTGATGTTTGTCGCGCTGTGTGCCGTGGATAACGTAGGGGCGACCATTGGTCGCCCGTGCAGTAAAATGTTACGATTTCGCCGAAAACCAATGCGAATGCGAAATATTCTGCTGTGCGGGCGGCGGGTCGCCGCCCCTACGAGATCATTGTAAGACTGTACGATAAATTGGAATTTGAACATACAAAAAGCTGTTGCAAGTTTTTGCTTGCAACAGCTTTTTGTATGGCTATACCGGCGCATCCGGCAGCTCACTTGCCGGCTCGCTCTGTGTCTGCCGGGCGGCGGAGACAAGGCGCACCAGCTCTGAGGCCAGAATGTTGCGCATATACTCGTTGGTTTTCAGTGTTTTCAGATAGGCGCGTACGTTCTGGGGGCGGATGATCTCACCCGTACGCTCCGCACCGGTGGATTCCAGCAGCTCAAAAACCGTATCGAAGAATTCGCTGCGCTCTTCGTTGGTCATCTGCGACAGCCAGTTTTTGAAGGTGCGGTCCAGAAAACGGGAATCGGCGGTCAATTCCTCTACCTGCAGGAAGTTGGCACCCATCACCTGCCAGGTATAAGGATCATGCTGCATCAGTCCCACCTGGTTGCTTTTGACGATGGTGTATGGCTCTTCATGCTCCAGCAGCATGCCGATGACCGAGGACTGGGGCACATAGGAACGGATCTTCGGCAGGATGCTGCGGTAGCCGGGGTTCTCCATCATGGCCTGTGAGAAACCAGGACCATCCTGATTATAGACCTCCACGATCCGCTTTTGCAGGATTTCGCCACATTTTGCGGCAGCGTAGACCGCCAGATTGCCACCCTTGGAATGTCCGCCCATCCAGACGGGGATGGGATGAGCATCTGTGAATTCCCGCAGGTATTCCAGTGCCAGATGCTGGGCGGGAATGCTGGACTGGAAGCTCATGTTGAAATCCTCTTTCCAGCCGGTCAGGGTGTTGTCGGTGCCGCGGAAGGCAATGTAGGCACTGCCATCCTCCAGAAAAATGGTCACGGCAGCAAACTGGGTATCCTCCTCCGGAATCAGGATGCTGCGGTAAAAACTCATGCGGATATTGTCAAAGCGGGCAGATTCTGCCACGGCTTTCAGCAGTTCCAGATCCTTTTTTACCCGCGTCCGGTTGACGGGGTCAGCCAGTGAGAACAGTCCCGCGGCAGCTTCTTCCAGAGAGATGCTTTGCAGGGGATTGTCAGGGACGATATCCTTGAAATCAATGTAGGAAAGGGTGGAAAAGATCAGCGCGTCCACCGGATTGACCGGCATCTGGGTAAATTCGATATCCCCGCGCCACGCAAGGTAATCCAGCATATCAGCCATGCACAACACTCCTTTCAGCTTTATTATATTCCATTTGCAGAATCCGCGCAACCGGAGAATTGTAAATTGATGTTTATCGCACCATATAGCGTGGATCATGTAGGGGCGACCATTGGTCGCCCGCACAGCAGAATGTTGCGAATTCGCATTGGATTTCGGCAAATTCGTGACATTGTACCGCACGGGCGGTTGATAGCCGCCCCTACATTCATAACTGTAACAGAACGATAAACTGAGATTTGAATGGATGTTCGGGGTCGAGCGGCGTAGGGCAGTACGAAGTCGGATGCAGTGCGTAACGCATTGTCAGCGGGCACTGCCCGCCGGCAAACTGAAATTTGAACGTCCCCGGTGCGGTGCACCGGGGACATACTTTACAGGTCGTATTCTTTCAAGAACATCTTATAGAACCGCACGCCCTCTGCCAGTGCAGAAAGAGTGACATTTTCGTCCACTGCATGGCAGCTGGCATTCTGCGCGTTGGTCATGCGCACCGGCGCAAAACGCAGGGCAGTTTCCGTCAGCGCGTGGAAGTGACGGCAGTCAGTGCCGCCCATAATGAGATAAGGCGCAATGCCTACATCGGGGAACTGCTTGCGGATGCAGCGGCAGACATAGGCATATTCCTTGGAATGGATATTGGAAACAGGGGAGGCATCCCGCTGCATGATCACTTCAATGTCCAGAGCGTATTTGTCTGCGTATTTCTTCATCACAGCCAGAGATGCTTCACAGTTCTGATGAACACTGGTACGCAGGTTTGCAACGAGATAAGGTTCCTTCGGGATCACGTTGGCAGCATCGGAACCGGCCATCTGTGTGAAGCAGCAGGTGGTTGCCATGACAGCCTCGCCGAAAGGTGTAACCATGGGCATCACCGCCATCAGCAGGGGCTTGAAAAGCCAGATGTTGCCGAGGATCAGACGCATGGGGAAGTTGAAGGACGGTGCCATCTGGCGGAACATTTCCTCGGCTTCGGGGATCAGCGCTTTTTTAAATGGGCGCTTGCGTTCAATCTCATTGGCGAAAGCAAACAGGCGGGCAGCAGGCGTGTTGCGGGGCGGGGTGGAGCTGTGGCCACCCTTGCCCCGGGCGGTGATCTTCAGATCCATGTAGCCCTTTTCGGTAATGCCGATAACGGCATAATCCCGATCCATACCGGCTACGGGTGCTTCGGTGACGGCACCGCCCTCATCCAGAACCAGTGCAAGCTCGATGTCCCGGCTTTTCAGCAGCCGCACAGCAGCGGCAGCACCGTCACCGCCGGTCTCTTCATTGATGGAGTAGGAAAGGTATACATCGCAGGGGGGCGTAAAGCCCTCTTCCAGCAGCTCCTCCACAGCCTGCAGCTCTACGTACATGGTGCTCTTGCAGTCAAGGCAGCCGCGGCCATAGAGATTGCCGTCAATGACAGCACCGCTGTAAGCACCGACGCGCCAGCCCTCGTCAGAAGCGGGTACAACGTCCTGATGACCCATCAGCAGAATGGGCTTTCTGGAAGCATCGCTGCCTTTCCAGCGGTACAGCAGATTGCCGTTGAAAACTTCCTTTTCCAGATGCTGATGAAGTAGGGGGAATTGCTGCTCCATGACAGTGTGGAGCTTGTAGAATTCAGTCAAATCCTCATCTTCACGCTTGGATACGGAGGGAACGCGCACCATGGCACCCAGTTTTTCGGCAGCGGTGGCGCATTCTTCCTCTGTGATCACCGTGTCACAGGCAGCGGGGGCGGGTGCCTTGATTTTCAGGGTGCGTACTGCGGCAATACCCAGCAGCACCGCAATGACAGCGAACAATAAGTAACCCATAAGAAAACTCCTTACTTTGCCTGATCGGCGCGCATAGCAGCCATGTCCTTTTCGATGGGATGGAAGAACACAATCACCAGCATGATGCCTGCAACCACCATGGGAACCCAGCCCAGCAGTGCGCAGATGGTATCCAGCGCGGCCTGCGGCTGCGTGGGCAGCTCAGCGTTAAAGCCTGCGTCGCTGAGTACACTGGTCATCAGCAGGTTTGCACCGGCCTTTGCCAGCTTGCTGGCCAGATTGTCGCAGGTGGAAACGAGGCTGTCGATGCGGCGGCCATTCTTCCACTCCACCAGATCAGCGATGTTGTTGCGGTTGGTGTTGAAGCAGACGAAGGCAATGGCCATGGAGAATGCAACGGTAACACCGTTAGTATAGATGGCACCCATGGAGTAGGGGTCCAGGACGAACCAGATTTTACCGGCGGCATACAGAAGGGCAGAGAAGATCATGGTCTTGCGGCGACCCAGTTTCTTGTCAATGGGAATGGCGCAGATGGTGGCAATGACGGAAACCACCAGAAATACGGCCAGAATGGGGGTTGCGGCGGAAGCGGAGCCCAGAATGTAAGTGGCGTAGTAGTTGATGGTGCTCATGATCAGCAGGTTCAGCATGCCGTAGCAGATGACGTAGAACATGTTGATGACCCAGGAGCGGCAGCTCAGCAGCATTTTTGCGGCGGCAAGGAAGCTGATCTTGGAGTCGTCCTCCGCTTCCTGCTTCACACGTTCCTTAGTGGTGAAGTAGTGGGCGAAGGCACCGGCGATACAGACGCAGCCCATGACGATGGCAGCGCAGAAGAAAGCGTGCTGGCCGTGGGCATCCCGCAGAACGTTGCCTGCCTCGTCCAGACCGCCGAAGAGGTTCAGCAGGGGATACAGCGCTAGGCTTCCGATGGCAGAACCAACACAGCCGCCTAAGTTTCTTGCCACATTGATGGCGCGGCGGTCTGCGTCCCGGTTGGTGGCAAGGCTGCCCATGGAGTTATAGGGAATGGCGGCGAAGGTGTTGAACAGCTCGAAGAGGAAATAAATGACGATGCAAATGCCAAACTTCAGGCCGTAGGACACATCAAAGCAGGTGAACATCAGCACGGTGGTTACTGCCCAGGGAACAGCGCACCACAGGGCGAAGGGACGGCACATTTCACCGTTCTTGAAGCGGTGGTTCACAGCCCAGTAGCCCACCAGCGGGTCATTGATGGCATCCCACAGAATGCCGACTGCGGTGATGATGCCAGCGTGGGCGATCTCCAGACCCATAACATTGGTCAGGAAGAACAGATAGAACAGATCCTTGAAGTTGAAGACCACGTTGCTGGCAGTGGAGAAGGTGCCGAAGCCCAGTTTCTCCGCAAAGCCGATGGGCGCGGTTTCAGTACGGTTTTTGCTAGTCATGGTTTACACTCTCTTTCCTTTTTATGCTTGTCCACCAGTATACCACATCTGTGCGCTGCAGACAATCAAAAGTCCCAAAATCGTCAGATTTTGGGACTTTTGTCTATATTGTGCAATTATTCTGCAGCAGTATGTGTGAGAATCGTCTCTTCGATCCGTGATTTGACCAATGCGGCAACTTCCGTTGCTTTCATTCCTGCAAATTCCTCATAGGGTATCAGGGGCAGATAGTGGAGCTGAACGCTAATATGGCCAGAACCTTTCTGATCCAGCACCTTAAAGCTGTCGACAAATGCAACGGGCAGGATGGGACATTTTGCTTTGATGGCACAGCGGAAGCTGCCGCCGTGGAATTCGCCCATCACATTTCCGTTTTTGCTGCGGGTGCCCTCGGGGAAGATCAGGTAATTGCGGCCGCTTTTTACTTCCTCGGTCACATTCTGAATGACGGTCAGGGACTGGCGCACATCCTCCCGGTTCATGGGATAGGACTTTGTGCAGTCGATGATCTGCTGCACAAAGGGAATGCCCTCCAGTTCCTTTTTAACCACACCGCCCAGAGGTGTGGGGCAGGTGGCGGCGATGGCGACTACGTCGAACAGACCCTGATGGTTGGCATACATCATAAAGCCGCTGCCGGAGGCAGGGATGTTTTCTGTTC
This sequence comes from Oscillospiraceae bacterium, assembly GCA_017537045.1. The sequence continues at coordinate 20,938 of JAFYLN010000132.1, forward strand.
CGGTCACCTGCAGATCCAGATTACCGGATCTGACAGCCAACTGCAGAATGTGCCGGATGTGATCCCAGCGCTCCTGCTCGGGATACCGGTCAGGATTTTTGGCATAGCGGCAGAGCTTTGCATAAAGTCCTGGTACTTTGACGAGGTTACGCAGTACCATCAATAAAATACGGTTCAAGGCAGATTCCTCCTTAGTTCCTCTGCATCATCTGATAGAGCAGTTCGCCCATCTGTGCAGCAGTTTTCTGATAACGTGTATGATGCCATGTCAGCACCAGACCCATGATGCCGCTGACAGTGAAAACAATGTGTTCCATCACATTGGATCGGGCAATTCCCATATAGCGGGCATATTCCGGTTCCTCGGTGATAATGTAACGAATGATACGCTGCAGGACATGGGTACTCTGGCCGTTTCTTTCCAGTGCGTTCAGAAGCTGTGTCTGCTGCTGCCAGTATTCAAAAATTCGGATGCAAAGAGAAAGCTCAAACTGGACGGCATCCGCCCTCGGCATGCAATAGGTGGAGCAGTCCATGATGGTATGATCGAGCAGGGCATACAGGCAGCCGTCCTTGCTGTCAAAATAGCGGTAGAAAGATTTCCGGGATATGCCGGCCTGTTCACAGATCTGGCCGATGGTAATGCCGGAATAGGGAATATCTGCCATCAGATCCAGCAGGCATTGCTCCAGCTGGCGCTGCCTTCGGGCACTTTCCTCTGTATTGCAGTGTTTATACATGAGCACCCTCCCTATTTACAGAATAATTTCCATAACATAGTAACGGATTTTAGGTTGATTGTCAATATATCCAAACTTTCTGCGGCGGAATTTCGGAGGTGGGTTACAAATTCCAAAATTTGTCCCTTGCTGCGCGGAGGGGAAAAGTTTATAATATGTTCATAAAATGCGTTTCTATGGGATTTAGAGCGCAAAGATTAGAGGAGGATATTCAAATGGCAAGAAAACCTGCCCAACTGGACGAAAAGGGCTACCGCAAGTTTGGTATTCGCGACAAGCTCGCTTATGCAGCCGGTGACCTGGGCTGTAACATGAGCTTCGGCCTGAAGGGCACTGTCCAGACCTTCTGGCTGGTCTTCATGATGATGGAAACCGGTCTGTTTTCCATCCTGCTGCTGCTGGTGCAGGCATGGGACGCAATCAATGACCCCCTGATCGGCACTCTGATCGACAGCGACAAGAGAAAGTACAAGATCGGCAAGTACAAGACCTACATCGCAATCGGTGCCACCGGTCTGCTGGTTGGCGGTGCTGCTGTGTTCCTGCCCTTCCCCAATGCAAGCACTTTTGTGAAAGCAGTCCTGTTTGTTCTGGGCTACATCATTTGGGATGCTGCTTACACCTTTGCAAACGTTCCCTACGGCACCATGCTGAACATCGTTACCGAGGATGCCGGTGAGCGCGCTCAGTTGTCCGTCTTCCGTTCCATCGGCGGCGCTGTCGGCGGCATGCTGCCCGGTATCATCCTGCCTATGCTGATCTGGAACAAGGTCACCTTCGATCCTGCAAACCCCACCTGGTTCCTGGATAAGATCGAGATCCCCGAAGGCGCTGAGGCTGCTTTCGCTCCCGAGAAGTTCCTGACCAACCCCGTTACCGGTATCGCTTACAAGGCTGGCGACAAGGTTCTGAGCCCCCTGACCGGCAGCCAGATCGAAGTGCTGCTGGGCGAAAAAGTGTTCTTTGCAGCTTTGATCATGGGTATCATCGGCTTCCTGTTCTTCATGTACATGATCAAGAACATCACCATCCGCGGCAACGAGTACGCACACCTGAACGATGAGGGCGGCGAGAAGGTCAACCTGATCAAGTCTCTGGGCACCTTTATGAAGAACCGTCCCGCTGTTGGCTGCACCCTGGCCGCTATGGGTATGTTCCTGGGCATGCAGTCCGCTACCACCGCAAACACCATCATGTTCGCTACCCACTTTGGTCAGGCTTCCCTGTCCGGTCTGGTTATGATGGTCGGCTTCCTGCCCATGTTCATCTTCATGCCCTTTGCTACCAAGCTGGTTAAGAAGTACGGCAAGAAGGAAGTTTCCACCATCGGCTCTATTGCCGGCTTGATCGGCGGCGCAATCCTGCTCTGCTTCCCCCTGTGTCCCAAGAACATTCAGCTGATTGTTTTCATGATCGGTTTGGTCTTCTTCGGTCTGGGTCTGGGCTTCTATAACTGCGTTTCCTGGGCAATGATGGGCGATGCCATCGACTACCAGGAGTGGAAGTTCGGCAAGCGCGAGGAGAGCGTTGTTTATGCGCTGCACTCCTTCTTCCGCAAGCTGGCTCAGGGTGTTGGCCCCGCTGCTGTTATTGCTATCATGGGCACTCCCTTGATTGGCTATAATTCCGCACTGGGTACCATCGGCCAGTCCGCTGAGACCGCCGGCAAGCTCTGCTGGCTGGTTGCAGGCCTGTATGCCTTCAGTGCTGTTTGTCAGTTCATCGGTGTTGCTGTGATCTACAACATTGACAGCAAGACTCTGAATCAGATGACCGAGGAACTGGCAGCTCGCAGAGCGAAATAATTCGACCCTGACAGCAGTTAATTCGTGAAACGAACCCCCTCCGACTCCCGCCGGAGGGGGTTCTATACGCGCATACGATAATAACAGATCGATAGACTGAAATTTGAAAGCCCCGGTTCAAGAGAACCGGGGCAAAAATATTACTTGAAGTACTTCACAGCAGCTTCGAACATGCGGATATCGTACTGGCCGGGAACATTCTTGTACAGACCCTTGCCAATACGCTCGCTGTGGCCCATCTTGCCGAAGACACGGCCGTCAGGAGAGGTGATACCCTCGATGGCACACAGGGAACCATTGGGATTGAAGTCGATGTCTGCAGTGGCCTTGCCATCCAAATCCACATACTGGGTTGCAATCTGACCGTTTGCTGCCAGCTTTGCAATCAGCTCGGGGGAAGCAAAGAACTTGCCTTCGCCGTGGGAGATGGGCACATTTACGATGTCACCCACATTCATCAGGCTCAGCCAGGGACTCATGGTGGAGGCAATGCGGGTGTGGACGATGCGGCTCTGGTGGCGGCTGATGTTGTTGAAGGTCAGCGTGGGACAGGTTTCATCGGTGTCGATGATCTTACCGTAGGGAACCAGACCCAGCTTGATCAGCGCCTGGAAGCCATTGCAGATACCGCACATCAGGCCATCGCGGCTGTCCAGCAGTTCGGTGACAGCTTCCTTGACAGCAGCATTGCGGAAGAATGCGGTAATGAACTTTGCAGAGCCGTCAGGCTCGTCACCGCCGGAGAAGCCGCCGGGAATGAAGATCATCTGAGAATCAGCAACCTTGGCGGAGAATTCCTCCACGCTCTTGGCAACTGCATCGGCAGTCAGATTGCGAACCACGAAGATTTCGGCCTCTGCACCAGCATTTTCCACAGCCCGGGCGGAGTCGTACTCACAGTTGGTGCCGGGGAATACGGGAATCAGCACCTTGGGCTTTGCGACCTTTACAGTGGGTGCGATGCTGCACTTGCCGTCAAAGGAGAAGGTGGGGATTTCGCCCTTATCTTCCTTGGCATGGACAGGATAAACATCTTCCAGAACGCCTGCATTCAGCGCGTACAGCTCGTCAATGGTTGCGCAATCAGCGCCCAGAGCAATGACGGCTTCGGCAGTGGTTTCACCGATCCTGGTTGCGCCGGGAATCACAACATCCTCTGTCAGCTCTGCAACGAGGTAGCCATAGAAAGGCAGATGCCAGTTTTCAGCCAGTCCGGTGCAGCTCTTGAAACCGATGTGGTTGCCAAAGGACATCTTCATGACAGCTTCACCGATGCCGTGCTCTACAGCCCATGCGGCCTTGACTTTACCCCGAAGGGACAGGTTGTGCAGTGCCTCCCATGCAGCTTTCAGGCTGCCAGCGCCTTCACCGGCAGATCCGAAAACATAAACGGGATGGCCTGCTTCCTTGAATTCGGGAGTGATCACGTCGTTCTTGTTGATGGGTGCGATGGCGAAGGAGATCAGCGTGGGGGGAACATCCTTATCGAGGAAAGAACCGGACATGGAGTCCTTGCCGCCGATGGCAGCAGCACCCAGCTCCAGCTGTGCATCCAGTGCACCCAGCAGAGCGGCAAAGGGCTTGCCCCAGCGGACGGGTTCGTTTCTCAGCTTCTCGAAGAACTCCTGCAGGGTCAGGTATGCCAGACGGTAGTCACAGCCGGCAGCAACCAGCTTGGCAACAGAGTTGTAGATGGAAGCGTGTGCGCCGGTGTAGGGATCGATAGACAGCTGGTCGGGATCACAGCCCCAGCTGAAAACGCTGGCCTGATCGGTTTCCTGGCCGGGCAGGACGGGCAGAACGGCAGCCATGGACTGGGCGGGGGTCAGCTGGCGCTTGCCGCCGAAGGGCATGATTACAGAGCCGGCACCGATGGTGGCATCGAAGCGCTCTACCAGACCTCTCTGGCTGGCGGTCTTCAGGTCAGCTGCCATTTCACGCAGGGAGGTGTACAGGGGCTTGCTCAGGGAAGACCGGTCCTTTTCGGTGACTTCCACGGCGGTGTGCTTCACGGCACCGTTGGTGTCCAGGAAAGCACGGCTCAGGTTTGCAATGGTCTGACCTTTCCAGTTCATGACCATGCGCTCTTCCTCAGTGACCACGGCAACGCGGTAGGCTTCCAGGTTTTCTGCTTCTGCATGGGCAATGAACTTGTCAGCATCCTCAGCAGCGACAACCACAGCCATACGCTCCTGAGATTCGGAAATAGCAATTTCGGTACCGTCCAGACCGTCGTACTTTTTGCGGACGGCATCCAGATCGATCTTCAGGCCGGGAGCCAGCTCGCCGATGGCGACGGAAACACCGCCTGCGCCGAAGTCGTTGCAGCGCTTGATCAGACGGGTGACTTCACTGTTCCGGAACAGACGCTGGATTTTGCGCTCCTCGGGGGCGTTACCCTTCTGGACTTCGGAAGCCATGGTGGTCAGGGACTTCATGTTGTGGCTCTTGGAGGAGCCGGTTGCACCACCGATGCCGTCACGGCCGGTACGGCCGCCCAGCAGGACGATCACATCGCCGGGTGCGGGACGCTCGCGGCGGACATTGTAAGCGGGAGCAGCAGCCACCACAGCGCCGCATTCCAGACGCTTGGCAACATAGCCTTCATGGTACATTTCAGCAACGTGGCCGGTGGCAAGGCCGATCTGGTTGCCGTAGGAGGAATAGCCTGCGGCAGCAGTCTGGCAGATTTTTCTCTGGGGCAGCTTGCCGGGCAGGGTCTCTGCTAGCGTCTTTCTGGGATCGCCTGCACCGGTGACGCGCATGGCCTGATGGACATAGGCACGGCCGGACAGGGGATCGCGGATACAGCCGCCGATACAGGTAGCGGCACCGCCGAAGGGCTCAATCTCGGTGGGATGGTTATGCGTCTCGTTCTTGAACATCAGCAGCCAGTCCTGATCTTCACCGTTGACAGTAGCGGTCACATGAATGGAGCAGGCGTTGATCTCTTCGCTCTCATCCAGTTCGGGCAGCAGACCGCGCTTCTTCAGGGTCTTGGCGCCGATGGTGGCAATATCCATCAATGTCTGGGGACGTGCGGCGGCCTTCTCTTCGCCGTAAACTTCCACGCGGGCGGCCAGATACCGCTCGTAAGCAGCCTGCACAGCGGGATCGTCAATGCGGACATTGTCGATATGGGTGGAGAAAGTGGTATGACGGCAGTGGTCGGACCAGTAGGTATCGACCACGCGGATTTCCGTAATGGTGGGATCGCGCTTTTCTTCGGTGCAGAAGTAGTTCTGCAGGAATTTCAGATCGTCCAGATCCATGGCAAGACCCAGTTTGTCCAGCAGGTCAGCCAGAACGGTTTCGTCCATGGCGGTGAAGCCTTCCACGGTTGCAACACTCTGGGGAGCGGCATAGGTTGCGGCCAGAGTTTCGGGCAGTTCCAGAGATGCTTCGCGGCTCTCCACAGCATTGATGACATGCTTCTTGAAAGCGGCAATATTCTCCTCGGTCAGATTGCCATACAGGGCATAGACCTTTGCAGTGCGGATCAGAGGACGGTCACCCTGGGAAATGATCTGAATGCACTGGGCAGCAGAGTCAGCGCGCTGATCAAACTGGCCGGGCAGTGCTTCCACGGCAAAAACATAAGCACCGGGCAGTTCCACGGATGTGGTGGCAATATCCAGCTGGGGCTCGGAGAAAACAGTGCCGACAGCATAATTGAACAGCTCCCCGGTGATGTTTTCTGCATCATAGCGGTTAAACAGGCGGATATTCTCCAGTCCCTCAATGCCCAGCAGATTTTTAGCTTCACTCAGAAGTCCGCGGGCTTCATTGTCCAGACCGGCCTTCTTTTCAACAAAAATACGATAAACCATGGCTGTCTCCTCTTTACTTCAGTGCCAGCAGTGCACGCTGGCCGATATCGGACCGGCGGTAAGCACCTTCAAATTTTACTCCATCGGACAGGCGGTAGGCTTCCTTGATGGCATCTTCCAGAGAACCGGCGATTGCGGTAGTACCGGTAACGCGGCCGCCGGAGGTCACAAGAACGCCATCCTTTACAGCACCGCCGGCCACATAGGTCGCTGCGGCAGCCTCTTCCGTCATGGTGATCTCAAAGCCCTTCTTGTAGCTGGTGGGATAACCATTGGATGCCAGAATGACGCAGCAGGCATGCTTGCCTGCGAACTTGACTTCGGTTTCTGCCAGTGTACCGTTGGTGCAGGCGCGCATGATGGTCAGCAGGTCGCTTTCCAGCAGGGGCAGCACCACCTGTGTTTCGGGATCGCCGAAACGGCAGTTGTACTCGATGACCTTGGGTCCCTTGGGGGTGATCATCAGGCCGAAATACAGGCAGCCTTTGAAGGTGCGGTTTTCGGCATTCATGGCGGCGATGGTGGGCAGGAAAATCTCTTCCATGCAGCGGGCGGCCACAGCATCGGTGTAGTAGGGATTGGGGGCGATGGTGCCCATGCCGCCGGTATTCAGGCCGGTGTCATTGTCACCGATGCGCTTGTGATCCATGGAGGAGACCATGGGCTTGACGACCTTACCGTCGGTAAAGGCCAGAACGGAAACCTCAGGACCGGTCAGGAACTCTTCAATAACGACCCGGGAACCGGATTTGCCGAAGATACCGCCCTCCATCATATCACGGACAGCATTTCTAGCTTCCTCGCGGGTCTGGGCGATGATAACGCCCTTGCCCAGTGCCAGACCATCGGCCTTAATGACGGTGGGGATGGGGGCGGATTCCAGATAGGCAAGCGCCTTGTCCATCTCCTCGAATACTTCATATTCGGCAGTGGGGATGCCGTACTTCTTCATCAGGTTCTTGGAGAAGACCTTGCTGCCCTCAATGATGGCAGCGCAGGCCCGGGGACCGAAGCAGGGAATGCCCTTTTCTTCCAGTGCGTCTACGCAGCCCAGAACCAGAGGATCATCGGGTGCGACAACGGCGTAATCGATCTTGTTTTCGACTGCGAAGGACACAATCTTCTCGATTTCGGTTGCACCAATGGCAACGCAGGTAGCATCCTGTGCAATGCCGCCGTTGCCGGGAAGCGCAAAGATGGTCTCTACGCCGGGATTTTTCTTCAGGGAGCGGATGATGGCATGTTCACGGCCACCGCCGCCGACCACGAGCAGTTTCATAAGTTACCTCCAAAAGATGGGGATTTTCTGCGGCCAAAGGCCGCCTTGGCTCTCCCGTTGGGAGAACTGGCACGCCGAAGGCGTGACTGAGAGGGGACACCCTCTCCGACCTCGCTGCGCTCGGCCACCTCTCCCAAAGGGAGAGGCAAGGGGCTGTATCAATGATGGAAGAGTCTCATACCGGTGAAGGCCATGACGATGCCGTTCTTGTCGCACTCTTCAATGACCAGATCATCGCGGATGGAGCCGCCGGGCTCTGCGATGTACTTGACACCGGATGCAACACCGCGCTTGACGGAGTCGGCGAAGGGGAAGAATGCGTCGGAACCCAGTGCCACAGCATCACGGGAATCCAGCCATGCGCGCTTCTCCCCGGCTGTCAGAGGCTCGGGACGGACGGTAAAGTAGTTTTGCCAGATGCCCTCTGCGCAGACATCTTCCTCGTTGCCGTTGATGTAGCCGTCGATGACGTTGTCACGGCCGGGACGACCCAGGTCGGGGCGGAAGGGCAGGCTCAGCGTCTTGGGATGCTGGCGCAGGAACCAGGTATCGGCCTTGCCGCCGGCAAGACGCACACAGTGCACGCGACTCTGCTGGCCGGCACCCACACCAATGGCCTGACCGTCGTAAGCAAAGCAGACAGAATTACTCTGGGTGTATTTCAGGGTGATCAGGGAAACAATCAGGTCGATCTTCGCGCTTTCGGGCAGTTCTTTGTTGGCGGTGACGATGTTCTGAAGCAGATGCTCACCGATCTTGAAGTTATTGCGGCCCTGTTCAAAGGTGATGCCGAAAATCTGCTTGCGCTCCTGTGCGTCGGGAACATAGTCGGGATCGATCTTGACCACATTGTAGCCACCCTTGCGCTTGGCCTTCAGAATAGCCAGGGCTTCATCGGTATAGCCGGGAGCGATGACACCATCGGAGACCTCGGGAGCGATCAGCTTGGCGGTCATCTCGTCGCAGACATCGGATAGAGCGACCCAGTCGCCGAAGGAGCACAGGCGGTCAGCACCCCGGGCACGGACGTAAGCGCAGGCCAGAGGATTCCCGTCCAGACCTTCCACATCTTCCACGAAGCAAGCCTTCTTCAGTTCCAGGGGCAGAACCTTACCAACAGCGGCAGAGGTGGGGGAAACATGCTTGAAGGAGGTGGCACAAGCCATACCGGTAGCTTCCTTCAGCTCCTTGACCAGTTGCCAGGAGTTCAGGGCATCCATGAAGTTGATGTAGCCGGGGCGGCCGTTCAGAATTTCGATGGGCAGCTCGCTGCCATCGTGCATATACAGGGAAGCAGGCTTCTGGTTGGGATTGCAGCCGTACTTCAGTTCAAAAGTTTTCATTTTGTTTCTATCTCCTTTTAGCAGTGCTTGTTGACGATCCGCTGCTCCACTGCGCGGGTGTGGAGATCGGTGTAACGGACAAAGAGGGAAATCTTGTTGTTCTCGTTCAGATTGCTCCACAGCTCGGTGGTGAACGCATCAATGTCAGCGGGGATCTCAACGCGCTCGGGCTCACCCTGGAAGGTGGGAATCACGGGAGTGCCGTCGCAGACATAGGTGTGCAGGAAGTGACCCAGACCGGCAGTTGCGGGATATTCCCAGAAGAAGCGGGCGCAGGCATGACCCTCGGGGTCAGCGGCTTTCAAAATGGACATCTTATAGGAGCCGTCGTTTGCCTGAATGCCGGAGATGCGGGGAGTCCAGTTGGGGCCGTCGTCTTCAAACATACGGGTACGCAGGGCGGCTTCCCAGCTTTCGCCCTTGGCAAGGTATTCCCAGATGGTATCGGTCTGGTCGCCGTTGGTGACGATCAGGCCGTTGCCTGCCTCACGCACGGGATGGTAGATGATCAGGTGAGGATCCTTCATCAGTGCGGGATCATGAGCCTCGGTGCGGATACCGTCCTTCTCTTCAATAAAGACGCGGTTGCGGGAGTTGACGGAGCGGCCCATGATGAAGTAGGCGGCGACAGCCTTGCTGCCGTCAGGGGTAACACCGAGAACGATGCCGCGGCCGGGATAGGTATTGTTAGCGAGCTTTTCGCTCATAGAACCGATTTCATAGACGTTCATTTAAACATTCTCCTTAATTTTTACGATGCGGCCTTCCACGGAAAGTCTATCCTGACAGAACAACGCAACAGCACGAGGCAGTGCAATCCATTCGCCCTGTTCCATGATGCGCCTTTGCAGTGTTTCCGGGGTGTCGCCGGGAAGAATGGTAACAGGCTCCTGTGCAATAATGGGACCGCCGTCACATTCTTCTGTGACGAAGTGAACAGTCGCACCGGAAACTTTGACACCGTATTTCAGTGCTTCCTCATGAACCCGCAGGCCATAATAGCCCTTGCCGCAGAAAGAGGGGATCAGGGCAGGATGCACATTCATGATGGCGTTGGGGTAGGCTTCAATCAGTTCCTCTGTAAAGATGGTCATACAACCTGCCAACACGACCAGATTAATCTTCAACTTCTGCAGCATTTTGACCAGCGCAGCGGTCATTGCGGGAACGGATTCAAAATTCTTGCGGGGCAGGACGAAGCCATCGATGCCTGCCTTGGCTGCCCGCTCCAGTGCATAAGCACCGCTTTTGGTGGAGATAACAGCGGCAATTTCACCGCCGCCCAGTTCACCGCGGGCTTGTGCATCGATCAGCGCCTGCAGGTTGGTGCCGCCGCCGGAAACCAGAACAGCAATTCTCTTGCTCATTCCAGGATCACCTTTTCTTCGCCCTTGATAATGGAGCCGATGACGTAAGCGGTCTCACCGTTTGCGGTCAGAATCTCCAGAGCGGTCTGAACCTGCTCAGCGGGAACCACCACGCTCATGCCAACGCCCATGTTGTAGGTGTTGAACATATCGCGTTCGGGAACGTTGCCCCACTGGGCAATCAGGTCAAAGATAGGCAGAACGCGGACAGCGCTCTTGTCGATCTTGGCGCACAGACCGTCGGGAATGGAACGGGGAATGTTTTCGTAGAAGCCGCCGCCGGTGATGTGGGAGATGCCCTTGACATCCACCTTTTCCAGCAGAGCCAGAATGGACTTGACGTAAATGCGGGTGGGAACCAGCAGAGCCTCTGCGATGGTCTTGCCGCCCAGCTCTTCACGGGCTACATACAGCTCGGGGTTATTGTTGTCGATATCAAAAGCCTTGCGGCACAGGGAGAAGCCGTTGGAGTGGATGCCGGTAGAAGCCAGTGCAATCACCACATCACCTTCTGCCATGCGCTCCTTGTCGATGATCTTCTTCTTGTCCACAATACCAACTGCAAAACCGGCCAGATCGTAGTCCTCCACGGGCATCAGGCCGGGATGCTCGGCAGTTTCGCCACCGATCAGGGCAGCGCCGGACTGAACGCAGCCCTCTGCCACACCGCCGACGATCTCAGCGATCTTCTCAGGAACGTTCTTGCCGCAGGCAATGTAGTCCAGGAAGAACAGGGGCTTTGCGCCGACGCAAATGATATCATTGACGCACATGGCAACAGCGTCGATGCCGATGGTGTCATGCTTATCCATCAGGATAGCCAGCTTGACCTTGGTGCCGCAGCCGTCGGTACCGGAAACCAGAACAGGCTCTTCCATACCGGCAATGGGCAGGCCGAAGCAGCCGCCGAAGCCGCCCACATCATCCAGACAGCCTTCGTTGCGGGTACGGGCAACATGTTTTTTCATCAGTTCCACAGCGCGGTAACCGGCGGTGATGTCAACACCGGCGGCAGCGTAGCTGGCAGACTGGGAATTCTTGTGATCCATAATTATGTAGCTCCTTTATTACTTTGCGTCATTGCCAGGAGCGCGAAGCGCGACGTGGCAATCCCCAGAAAATTCCGAAAGCAGATGGGGATTCCAACGCCAGTGTGCTTTGCTCCGCGCTAAGAGCCGCGCTTTGCGCGGTTGCGCTCTGCACGCGCCTGCGGGCGCAGTGGCTCGGAATGACATAGTTATTTATTCTTTTCCGGTCCAGCAGTAGGTACAGACCTTATCTTTGTCAAGGCCAATGGCCTCCAGCAGGCCATCCAGATTCTGATAACCCAGAGAGTCAAAACCCATTTCCTCGCAGATGGATTTCAGCAGGCACTTGCCGCGCTGCGTGGAACCGTCTGCGTACTCCCCGATATGCTTCTGACCTTCATCGCCCTCCAGCTCCTGAATCTTCTTGCGGGCAAGCAGATCCATGTCGGAATTACCGCGGGAAAAATTCAGGTACTTGCAGCTGTACATAATAGGCGGGCAGGCGGAACGCATGTGCACTTCCTTGGCACCGCTCTTGTACAGAAAGTCTACGGTTTCGCGCAGCTGGGTGCCGCGGACGATGGAGTCATCCACCAGCAGCAGCTTCTTGCCTTCGATCAGTTCCGGCACGGGAATCTGCTTCATTTCTGCGATCAGATTGCGCATTTCCTGATTGCTGGGGGTGAAGGAACGAGCCCAGGTGGGGGTGTACTTGACGAAGGGACGGGCGAAGGGCTTGTGGGAATTGTTGGCATATCCGATGGCATGGGGCACGCCGGAATCGGGCACACCGGCAACATAGTCCACATCGGGGAACGTGCCGTTGGCAATTTCATCACGAGCCATAATCTCACCATTGCGGCAGCGCATGACCTCCACGTTTTTGCCTTCATAGTTGGAGTTGGGATAACCATAGTAGCTCCAAAGGAAAGCACAGATCTTCATCTTTCCACCGGGAGCGGCAAGCTGTGCAATACCATCAGCCGTAACCTTGACGATTTCATTGGGACCTAAGTTGTAGCAGGGGGTATAGCCCAGCTTCTGGCAGGCGAAGGATTCCATGGAGATGCAGTAGCCATTCTCGTTTTTGCCCAGCACGATGGGCAGCCTTCCCATTTCGTCACGGGCGGCGATGATGCCGTCAGGGAACAGAAGCAGAATGGTGCAGGAACCCTTGATCTTGCTCTGGGCAAATCGGATGCCCTCGATCAGGTCACCGCAGCGGTTGATGAGTGCTGCGATCAGTTCGTTGTTATTGACCTTGCCGTTGGACATGGTCATGAAATAGTGGCCGGGAGCGGCAAAGGTCTCTGCTACCAGATCCTCGGCATTGTTGATAATGCCGACGGTAGCAATAGCGAACATGCCCAGATGGGAACGAACCAGCAGGGGCTGGGGGTCCGTGTCGGAAATACAGCCCACGCCAACGGTACCGTCCAGCTTATTCAAGTCATTTTCAAACTTGGTACGGAAAGGGGTGTTTTCGATGCTGTGAATCTGGCGCTGGAAGCCCTTTTGCGCATCCCAGAAAGCCAGACCGCCGCGCTTGGTACCAAGGTGAGAGTGATAGTCTGTGCCGAAAAATACGTCATATTTGCAGTTTTTACGGGAAACAGCCCCAAAAAAACCACCCATATTTATATCCTCCTTAAATCGTTGAGGGATGAAAATTAAGCAAAGAACAGCTTGTTCAGGGTCATGGGATCGATGTATTCGCCGTTCTTGTAGACGCGCATGTTGCCGGAAGCAACCTCGTCGATCAGGATGACCTTGCCGTTGGGATCATAGCCGAACTCAAACTTGATGTCGTACAGCTCCATACCCTTTTCAGCCAGATCGTCAGCAACGATTTTGGTGATGGCCTGGGTCTGAGCCTTCAGGGAGTCGTACTGCTCGGCAGTCATAACGCCCAGATCTACCAGGCCGTCTTTGGTCACCAGAGGATCACCCAGAGCATCGTTCTTGAAGGTGGTCTCTACATAGTAGGGAAGATCCTGACCCTCGGTACAGTACTGGTTGTAACGGCGGAAGAAGGAACCGACAGCCTTGCGGCGGCAGATAACTTCCAGACCGTGGCCGAATGCCTTGCAGGGCAGAACTTCCATGGTGGTATTTGCCAGGTCTGCGGAAACGTAGTGGGTAGCAATGCCGGCGGCATTGATCTTTTCGAAATAGTAGATGGACATGCGCAGGTTCACGTCGCCTACGCCTTCAATGGTCAGGCCAACGCTGTTTTCGCCGGGATCGAACACACCGTCCTTGCCGGTGCAGTCGTCCTTGAACAGCAGTTCATAGTTACCGTTGTCGAGAGCATAGACATTCTTGGTTTTACCGGTGTAAACAAGCTTCTTTTCCATGATGGGTGTCTCCTTTTTGTATTGAAAATGTTTTTTATAATCTTTCCATAACGCCGGCATCCTTTTCCAGAACGGCCTTAGCGTCAGCAATGCGCTTTGCATCCAGCTTTGTGGCAATTTCCGCATCGGAAACTGCCAGAATCTGGGCAGCCAGCAGGGCGGCGTTGGCACCGCCGTTTATTGCAACGGTGGCCACAGGAATACCGGTGGGCATCTGAACGGTTGCCAGCAGTGCGTCCAGACCGTCCATCATGCCACCCTTGCAGGGGATGCCGATGACGGGCAGGGTGGTGTTGGCGGCAATGGCACCGGCCAGATGGGCGGCCATGCCTGCGGCGCAGATGAGTGCGCCAAAGCCGTTTGCTCTTGCATTAACGGCAAAATCTCTGGCTTCCACAGGGGTGCGGTGTGCGGAATAGATGTGCACCTCAAAGGGAATCTCCAGAGCTTTCAGCATATCGGTTGCTTTCTTGATGACCGGCAGGTCGGAATCGCTGCCCATAATGATACCAATTTTCTTCATATAAACCTCCTGAAAAAACAAAAAGAGCGCACTTAACCTGTGGATTGGTTAAGGGCGCCCAGACGGTCGGCTGTGATGTTCTTCATCCCGGATCCCCGGTGGTGCTCCACCATTGCTTTCCGTCGGTCATCGGGATGGTATGCGGTTGTTCGTCTGATTCGCCCAAAGGAAACTTCGGTGATTTCGGACGATAAAATTGTACCACGCAGGGAAATGTGTGTCAAGAAAAGTCGACGGGACTTTTTGAAATTCCCCGTTTCTGCCACCAAAAACCATCCGGCGAACTGCCTTTTTGTGTATATTTACAATGGCGTATAAATGGATGTTTATCGTGCTGTTTGAAACGATGCAACCAGCCACCAAGTCTGTCATTGCGGGGAGCATGGCGGAAACAAGCCGTGCGACGTGGCGATCTCCAAGGATGATGTGCCGATATTAGAAGTACCGATTCACATCGAATATCCGGATTATTCAATGTGAATCGGATATTGCAGAATCAGACTGCCGTGCAGGAGATTCCCACGTCGCTTCGCTCCTCGGAATGACATATCTGGTGGTGCGGTGCGTAACGCATTGTCAGCGGGCACTGCCTGTACGACAAACTGAAATTATCATCAACGTTCGGGGTCGAGCGGCGTAGGGCAGTACGAAGCCGGATGCAGTGCGTAACGCATTGTCAGCGGGCACTGCCCGCACGACAAACTGAAATTAGCAGCATAAAAACAGGCACGTCCCGGACGTGCCTGTTATGCTTATTTTGCTCTGCTGTGGGGGCATCCGGCGCAGCCGCCGGAACATCCGCTGCATCCGCAGCAGCCGCCGCGGGCGCGGGATTTGAGCAGGGAGCGAACTGCCAGAAGTACAAATCCGGCCAGAACACTCATAACAATGATGTCACCCATGACAGTTACCTCCTTAAAAATATTACATCTGGTCAACAGCGAAACGGTTCAGTTTTTCGCCCTGCTTTGGCTGGTAGCCCTTGCGCAGGATCAGATACAAAAGTCCTGCAAGTACGGCGAGGGCGGCGACGGTAAAGATACCGAAAGCAGTCTCACCCGTGAACAAACCGCCGATCTGGTAGACGATCAGGGAAATTGCATAAGCAAAGCCACACATATAAGCAATAGTGATGGCGGTCCATTTGAAGCTGTGCATTTCCCGGCGGATGGCACCGATGGCCGCGAAGCAGGGAGCGCACAGCAGCTGGAAGATCATAAAGCTGTAGGCGGTTACAGGACCGAAATCTGCTGCGACCATAGCCCAGATCTCGTTGCCGGATTCACTAAGTTCACCGGCAAAGTTATACAGGGTGCCGAAGGTCATGACCACCTGCTCCTTGGCAATCAGGCCGGTGAAGGTGGCAACGGTGGATTTCCAAGCCATATCGCCCATCCAGCCCAGCGGATAGAAGATCCAGGCGATGGCATTGCCCAGGGTTGCCAGCAGGGAGATGTTTGCGTCCTCTACAGCGGTGAACACACCGCCGACGAAGCCATAGCTCTGCAGGAACCACAGTACGATGGAGCTGACCAGCACGATGGTGAAGGCACGCTTGATAAAATCCCAGCCGCGTTCACCGGTGGAACGGGTCACATTGCGTGCAGAGGGCATATGGTAGGCAGGCAGCTCCATGACAAAGGGTGCGGGCTTTCCTGCAAAGGTCTTGAACTTTTTGAGGATCACGCCTGAAATGACCACAGCGGAAACACCGATAAAGAATGCGGACACAGCCACCAGCGGAGAATTGCCGAACACAGCGCCTGCGAACAGGCCGATGATGGGCATTTTTGCACCGCAGGGGATGAAGCCGGTGGTCATGACAGTGATCTTGCGGTCGTTTTCCTGCTCAATGGTGCGGCTGGCCAGAATGCCCGGAACGCCGCAGCCCGTTGCCACCAGCATGGGGATGATGGATTTGCCGGACAGGCCGAATTTGCGCAGGATGCGGTCCATGATGAAGGCCACACGGGACATATAGCCCACGTCCTCCAGAATGCTCAGCAGCAGGCTCAGCACCAGGATCTGGGGAACAAAGCCCAGAACTGCACCTACACCGGCCAAGATACCGTCCATGATCAGGCCGTACAGCCAATCGCTGACATCCAGTGCAGTCAAAATGCCGTCAAACAACGCAGGTACCCACTGGCCGAACAGCACATCATTGACCCAGTCGGTGCCGATGGTACCGATGGAGAAGGGAAAGCTTCCCATGGCGATGGCATACATGGAGAACATAATGAACGCAAAAATAGGCAGTGCCAGAATGCGGTTGGTAACGATGGCATCGATCTTGTCAGAAAGGCTCATGCCGTGCTTAGCGCGCTTTCTTTTAACAGCCTTGCTGACCACGCTGGCGATGTAAGTATAGCGCTGGTCGGCAATAATGGATTCGGCATCATCATCCAGCTCCCGCTCGCAGTCAACAATGTGGTTTTCCAGATGCTTCAGCATTTGCTCGCCCAGCCTGACTTCCTGCTGCACCTTTTCATCCCGCTCAAAGAGCTTGATGGCGTAATAGCGCAGGTAATTGGAATCGACCTTACCCTCAATGGACTCTTCGATGTGAGCCAGCGCATGTTCCACACTGCCGCCAAAGACATGGGGGCGTTCGGTATGGGTGTGGTTGCGTGCCAATGCGACTGCCTTTTCGGCAGCTTCCATACAGGCTTCACCTTTCAGGGCGGAAATTTCCAGAACCGTACAGCCCAGTGCCTTACCCAGCTTTTCCAGATCGATATTGTCACCGTTTTTGCGAACCAGATCGATCATGTTCACCGCTACCACAACAGGGTGACCCAGTTCAATCAGCTGGGTGGTCAGGTAGAGGTTGCGCTCGATGTTGGTGCCGTCAATGATGTTCAAAATGGCATCGGGATGGTCGTTTACCAGATAGGTACGGGTCACCACTTCCTCGGGTGAGTAGGGGGACAAAGAATAGATGCCGGGCAGATCCTGAATGATCACATCGCTGTGGCCTTTCAGCGCACCCTCCTTCTTTTCCACCGTCACACCGGGCCAGTTGCCCACATACTGGTTGGAACCGGTCAGAATGTTGAACAATGTGGTCTTACCGCTGTTGGGATTACCGGCAAGGGCAATTTTCAAACTCATAGCTTCTTTCCTTTCATTATGCGATTAGCGGATGCTAACTATAAATTAAATAAAAAATAATTAGAGAATTTCGATCATTTCAGCATCAGCCTTGCGCAGACTCAGCTCATAGCCACGCACATTCAGTTCGAAGGGGTCACCCAGAGGCGCAACCTTGCGAATATAGATTTCTACATTCTTGGTGATACCCATGTCCATGATACGGCGGCGGACAGCGCCTTCACCATGCAGCTTGACGACTACAACAGTCTGACCGACCTTGGCATCTTTCAAAGTTTTCATACCCGATCCTCCCTCTATATAATATCATCGCCACGTGGTTAGCGGCTGCTAACTATGGGTACATCATACCATGAAATTCCAATTTGTCAAGACCAAACCGCCCAAAATCTACAGAAAAATTTCAGATAAACAAATGGACGGCAAGGAAGCCGTCCATTTGAAATTATATTGCTGCTTTTTCCTGCAGCTTGGAATAGATGCGGTCGCGGAACCATGCCTCGTTGGTTTTGCACGGAATGTCCTCCACCCGCACCCAGCCTACACCGCTGTTCTCATCGGGCTTGATCCGCAATGGCTGAGCCGGATCAGCTTCAAACAGATAGGTCACATTCAGATGCAGATGGGAGGAAAGGTACTGCCCCTTTTTCTCGTGGCCTGCAACGCAGAGGATCTCCAGCGAGAAAATATCGGGAGAGACCACGGTCAGTTCCCGCAGACCGCATTCCTCCATGACTTCCTTTTTGGCAACCTGCAGCAGGTCCCAGTTGCCGTCGGCATGTCCGCCCATCCACGACCAGGAGTTGTACAAATTGTGGTAAACCATAATAACCTGTGACCGGTCGGGGCTGACCACCCATGCCGATGCGGTCAGATGGGCCACAGGATTCTCCCGGGTGATCAGTTCTGAACCGCTGCGCAGAAAGGTAAGAATCTGAGCCTTATCCCGTATTTCCTGAGCGTTGAAAGGGATATAGTTCTCGATTTGTGCAATTAGTTGTTCCATAGCGTTCCTTTCAGCCAAACCGGCGGGCATAACCGCAGCGGCGGCACAGCGCTTCCACAGCTTTGCGGTTCGAAAATCCTTCATAAATAGCTTTGGCGCGGCTGGTTTCCAGAATTTCCGCCAGTCCCTGCCGGAAAATGTTGCCCAACGCCAGATCACCCTCGTGATCCAGACAGCAGGGTACCACAGTTCCGTCACACAAGATACCGATCTGATCCCGCAGGCCGTAGCAGAAAACGGCATCGCCGCCATCTTCGGCGTTCAGATCAGGCCAGTCGAATTTATCGCCGTGCTCCAGATAAATACGCTCCCCAATGCGCGTGCCCCGCCGCTCCTGCACCCAATTTCCCGGGAAATATCCGGCGAGGGTGAAAAGGATCCGGTCATTCAGCGCATCCGCACCACCGCTGTTCCACAGCCGGTAAGAGACCAGCACACGTCCTTTTGCCGCCTTGCCGAAAGCGAAGCACTGATGCAGATATTCCTCGAAAGGCATCTGCAGATCATTGGCTTCAAAGGCATGAAGCGAGATATTGACCTTGTGCAGCGCGCGGCTCGCCAGCAGCAATTCCTGGCATTTTGCCAGCATGGTGCCGTTGGTGGTCAGGATCACCTTAAAACCGGAATCATAAGCCAACTCCAGAAAATGCCCCAGTTTCGGATGGCACAGGGGTTCCCCCATGAGGTGGAAATACAAAAAGTCCGTATAGGGGCGGAGCTTCGGCAGTAGCTGCGCAAATTCCGCCTCCGTCATGATCCGCTTTTTTCGCTTTGTGCCGGGGCAGAAGGCGCAGCTTAAATTGCACAGGTTGGAAATTTCTACATAGATTTTAGAAAACCGCATGATTTTACCCCAGCAGCACATCGGAGACCAGCATCACGCAGAAGCCGATCAAAAGGGCGTATGTAATGCCGCGGGTTTCGCCGTGGTGCGTCTCAGGGATCATTTCGTCACTGATGACATAAAGCATAGTGCCGCCGGCAAAGGCCAGTGCAAAGGGCAGGATCGCGGCGGAAATACTGACGGCGAAGTAACCCAGCAGTGTGCCGAGAATTTCCACCACACCGGTAGCTGCTGCGATCAGAAAAGTCTTTTTCAGACTGACACCGGAAGCCAGCATGGGGCCGATGATGACCATGCCTTCAGGAATATTCTGCAGCGCAATGCCGCCTGCGATCAGCAGTGCTTCGGATGTATTGCCGGAACCGAAACCGACACCGGCTGCGATGCCTTCGGGCAGATTGTGGATGGCAATGGCGGTAACGAAGAGCAGAACCTTGCTGAGCTTTCCGTTTCCTTCGTGGTCCTCAATATCTGTACCGACCATCCGGTGCAGGTGTGGAACCAGTTTGTCGATCAGATTCAGGGCGATGGCGCCCACAAAGATGCCGGCGACCGTGGTGATCAGACCATATTTTCCGCCGTATTCCAGCGACGGCAGGATCAGACCCAGAATCGCAGCAGCCAGCATCACACCGGCGGCAAAAGAAAGGACAACATCACTGAACTGGTGGGAGATTTTTTTGAAAACAACGCCAAGGACGGCACCGATGATGGTTGCACCGCCGACACCCAATGCCGTTAAAAGGACCATACCCATAAAGGTGTACCTCCTGTAGATGTATTTTCTTCATTATACTGCAAACGGCAGTGTTTCGCAATGGAAATTTCGCCTATTGCACCCGGGCGCGCAAGGTGCTATAATGCACCAAAAGAGAGGAGGTGCGTCATGGAGTATACGCATCTTGTATCGGTGGCAGCGCTTGTCACCAATGAAAAAAATGAGATCCTGCTGGTAAAAAGTCCCTGGCGGGGCTGGGAATACCCCGGCGGACTGATCGAACCCGGCGAGAGCTTCGAAGCGGCTCTGAAGCGGGAAGTCTTTGAAGAGGCGGGTGTGCAGATTGAGATCACCGGCTTTGTGGGCATCTGCAAAAATGTGGGCAGCAACATCGTCAACATCGATTTTACCGCCCACTATACCGGGGGAGAGCTGACCACCAGCGAGGAAAGCACGGAGGTCGGCTGGTTCACACCCGAAGAAGCCATGGTGCGCATTACCTTTCCCTTAACGAAAAAACGCCTTGCCAATATGCTTTCGGGCGATAAAACTGTCCATCTCTTCGGTTTTTGCCGGGAAAATGGCTTTGAAGTTGTTGAGGAACTGGAATACCCAGTCGGAAAGGATGAATGAAAATATGCTGAAATTTGGAATGCCGACTTTGATCGAGACAAATACCATTGAGGAATGCGCTGCCCTCTGCGCCGATTCCGGCCTGTCCTTTATTGAGATGAATATGAACCTGCCCCAGTATCAGGTACAGACCATGGATGCTGCGCAGCTGAAGCGGGTGGCAAAGGAGTATGGCATCGGCTATACCATCCATCTGGATGAAAATATGAACGTGGCGGATTTCAATCCCGATGTGGCCGCAGCTTACCGGAACTCCGTCATCCAGACCATCGAACTGGCGAAAAAGCTGGAGATCCCCGTGCTGAACATGCACATGATCTTCGGCGTGTACTTCACGCTGCCCCATGAAAAGGTGTACCTTTTTGAGCAGTACCGGGAAGATTACCGCAGCAATATGCTTCGCTACCGGGATGAATGCGCAAAAGCCATCGGCGGCAGCGGCATTCGGGTGTGCGTGGAAAACTGGCATGGTTATCGGAGCTGGCAGCTGCCGGTGCTGGACGAACTGCTCCAGAGCGAAGCCTTCGGCCTGACCTACGACGTGGGCCACAACCACTGCATCGGCGGTGCGGATGAACCCCATATCTTTGCACGGATGGAGAAGCTCTGCCATATGCACCTGCATGATGTCCGCGACGGCACGAAGGATCATCAGGCACTGGGCACCGGGGAACTGGATGTCCAAAAATATTTGAACCTTGCAAAAGAGCGGGACTGCACCGTGGTGGTGGAAACCAAGACCATTGCAGGCTTGAAAGAATCCGCCGCATGGCTGAAAGAGAATTTGTAAATTGATGTTTGTCGCACCATGCAGCATGGATAACGTAGGGGCGACCATTGGTCGCCCGCGCAGTAACATGTTACGATTTTGCCGAAAACCAATGCAAATACGTAATACTGTGCCGCCGGGCGTGTTGCAGAGCGCAGCGAATCAAAATAGGTCGATTGCCGGTGGCAATCGCACAATAATTCATGGATCGCCGCCCCTACACGCACAATCGAAAGAGAGCGATAAACTGAAATTTGAATCCCATTTGCAAAACCGCGGCCTGTCAGACGACAGGCCGTAATTTTATGTATCAGGAGATCTTGATGCCGTAAATGCCCTCGCGGGTACCCAGTACCATCATATTGCCGAAAACAACGGGGGAAGCTTCCGTAGTCTGGTCAAAGCCCAGCGCATAGAGGATCTCGCCGGTGGCACCGTCCACGAGACGGATCTTGCCGGAGGCGTTGACAAAAGCCACATACGCCTTGCCGTCATCGGTATAGAAGGCAACAGGGGAGCTCCAGGCATAGTTTCGGGTGGAAATCTCCCAGACCACCTCGCCGGTCTCCCGGTTGATGGCCAGCATGGTGCCGTCATAGGCCTTGGGCACACGAGCCACGATATAGATGATCAGGTCTTCAATGTTGCTGCCCTCTTTGCCGATCAGAGGCGTGGACTGCACACCACCGGAAACGTCCTTGACCGTGACGCATTCCCGCTCAATTTCCCAGACGATCTCACCGGTCTGGGCGTTCAGCTTATAGATGCTCACGCTGCCCGCATCCTTTTTGGCTGTCCAGTGCAGGGAGGGGGCGGTGTAGATGTAGCCGTTTCCGTCCTCGCCCCACTCGAAAACAGGGGAGGAGTTGGAATCGTCCTTGGTGTCCTGCGCCCAGACAAGCTCCATGGTGTTCAGGTCGATGCACTGGAACAGGCCGCCGTTTTCGGACACATAGAGGTAATTATCCACAATACTGACGCTGCTTTCATAACCCAGATAACGGCCGGACTTGGAGTAATCGCTGCGGTAGCGGGTCTTAACCGGTTCGTCGGGATTGACGGAAATGGTGCCTGCAGCCTTGTCATACTGGGTGTTCAGCTTTATGGTGTAGAGAATGCCGCTTTCGCTGGGCCAGATCAGGGTATCCGTTTCCGCGTCTACCAGCGGAGAGGAGTCAAAGGCGATCCAGTTGCGCTCGTTGAAGGTTTCCTGATGGCCGTGGCGGTAGATGATCTCGCCGGTGATCAGGTTGATGATGAACATACGGGGTGTCATGTTGTGGGTATACAGGCCGCCGCCCACATACAGCAGGGGATAACCACGGGGGTCCAGCGCGCCTGCTCCCTTGAAGTTCATGCCTACATCGATGGGCTTGCGGGTCTCCTTGCCGTCCTCCATGTCATAGAAGTGGATCTTGCCGTCCAGCGTGGCGTAGATCACCTCTACCAACCCCTCTTTTTCCTTTTTGCTGTTGTAAAGGTTCATGATGGCCTTGGTCTCTTCATCCCATTGAACCACCAGAGGCTGGCCGGTCCATGCGCAGCCGCCCCAGTCGTCCAACTGGCCGATGACATGGGACCAGACCTTGGTCAGCGTCTTGTTGTTAACGGTAGCAGTGCCGTAGGTGGCATTGTTGCGGTAGTTGTTGCCGCGGAAAGTGGCAATGCCGGGCAGGGCGAAGTAATCATCCGGATCACCGAAAGAGATCTTTTCTTCTCTTTCGTAGGAATCCACGATCTGATTGTCCACGATGATCTCCCACTCGATACCGAAGTTTTCGGGATTGCTCACATCGGTCATGGCGGGCGCGAAGACCACAGGTGGCTCCGTGGGAGCTTCGGTTTCGATCACCGTTGGTTCAGGCTCTGTAACCGGCGGGAGTGTCTGCAAAACGACAGGTGTGGTTTCGATGGGTACAAAAACCTGCACATCAGGCTCATTTTCGGCAAGAGAACCTGCAAACAGGGTGGCGCCTGCTGCCAGCGCCAGTGCAAGCGCAGCAAAAACCGGAACACCGCCGCTGATGCCCTTTCTCTTTTTAATCGCAGCGGTGATTTTTAAGATGACGGTGATTACAAAAACCGCCGCCAGAATAGCAGTTATCAGTTTTAAGTAAGCCAGACCGGCCTCAAGACCGGAAGCCGCAGAAAAAGCTGCATCCAACATTGGCAGCACCTCCAGAAAATAACTCACGTTATTATAGCACGTTCTGTTCTTTGCGGCAAGAAATAAATGGCGTCTTGTGTAAAAATATACGGAAAAGACAAGAAAAGACTCCCATGCGCTTCGACGCATGGGAGAAATTATCAAATATGCAGCACGGCAACAATCTGGGAAACGCCGTTCATATCCAAAACGGTCAGCTTTCCGTCGTAACGGACGGCGATCTGGCGGCAGATGTCCAGCAATTCACAGTCTGAATCTACGGCCGTTGCGCAGGTGTTCTTGACACCGATCTGCAGCAGGTCACCATCCTGGTAGGAAGCAATGGCAATGCGGCGGGTACCGGCAGTCTGCTCGCGGCAGGCACTCAGCGCACATTCCATCAGGCAGCCGATCAGTAAGCACAGCTCCTCATCGGAAACAGTGGCGGTCTCCGGCAGGGAAAGCTTTGCTGAAGTCTTGATATTGCTGAGCATGGCCTGACGGGTATAGAAAGTCAGAACCGGGTCAACGCCGGAATTGCCGGTGGATGCGATCTCAGGAGCAAGCTGCTTTCTCATGGTGTTCAGGCGCTCCCGAAGCTGCTGAAGATTCTCCTGATTCAGGTCGTCTTCCATGGTCATTACCTGCAGCAGCAGTTCCCTGTAGCTGTATTCGGCATCCAGCATGCGCTTATGTAAATTGGCCAGATAAGCCTGTGCAAGATCCTGCTGCGGTGCGGCAACAGGTGCAGCGGGAGCGGTTCTGGCATTTTTTGCAGGTCTTTCTTTTCTCAGAATCATCGTAATCATCTCCGTTCCGGTCAGGTGAAGAATCAGGGCGGCAGCGGCTGCGGCCGCAACGATGGCTGCGGCCATCACGACGGGCAGTGCGGATGCACCGTTGTGCAACAGCATGCAGCCAAGGACAGTGCCGGCAGCAGGCGCGATAAACAGCAGCTTCCATACGGGAGCATCGGATTCGTCCAGTGTTGGTGCCAGACAGTAGATCAGGTTCAGGGTGTATGGTGCCAGCAGCAAAGTCTGCAGCAGCAGCGTAATCAGAAGGTGCTGAACGGTGTAGCTCACTGCAAAGCGGTCAGCAACGGCGCTGATCAAAATGGAAATATTGATAATGCTAAGGGTATTCAGCAGCATCTTGCCTATATTGGCACGAATGACCAGAACTGCAAACACCAGCAACACAGCGCTGCGCAGCAACGGATAAGGCATACCCACAGGCGATGCTCCCAGCAGAGCGGTGGAAATATCATAATACAGCAGGGCGGGTGACAGGAGCAGCATCAGGAAGCCTGCCAGAAAACTCTTCAGCCGCGTCTGGCTGCGGAAAGGATAGACGATCAGCAGAATATAGGGAAGAAAATCTGCCATAGAACAGAAAAGTACTTCCGCCATCCGGAAGAAAGTGGGCATACCGGGAACACCTCCTTTGCACAAAGAATCGTTTCGACACAAATCTAGCATTTATCATACCTGAAATCCGCTCTGCGGTCAAGGCTTTTTTTGACTGGCGCGTGTTGCATTTCCATTTTTGCGATGCTATAATGGAAAAAACGAATAAAGGAGCCTTTTTATGAAACAAAATGGTGGAAGACCCGGGCAGGATATGGGCACCGGCAGCATCGGAAAACTGCTGGCGCAGCTTGCGATCCCCGCTGTGGTGGCTCAAATCGTCAATCTTCTCTATAATATTGTGGATCGTATTTATATCGGCCATATGCCAGGCGTAGGTGCCGATGCACTGACCGGCGTGGGCCTGTTTATGCCGATACTGATGCTGGTCAATGCCTTTGCCATGCTCTGCGGTGCCGGTGGCGCACCCCGCGCTGCCATTGCCATGGGTCAGAAAGACCATGACCGTGCGGAGAAGATCATGGCAAACTGCTTTACGGTGCTGCTGATCTTTGCCGTGGTGCTGACTGCGGTGTTCTATGTATCCGCGCCAGCGCTGCTGAAGCTCTTCGGTGCCAGTGAGGTGACATTGCCCTATGCCCTTAGCTATGCCAGAATCTACATTCTGGGCAGTATCTGCGTCCTTGTTGTCATGGGCATGAATACTTTTATTACCACCCAAGGCTTTGCGAAGATCAGCATGATGACCACGGTCATCGGTGCGGTGATCAATATTGTGCTGGATCCGATTTTTATTTTCGTGCTGGATATGGGTGTTAAGGGTGCGGCACTGGCAACAGTTTTGAGCCAGATGGTCGGTGCGCTCTGGATTCTGCGCTTTCTGACCGGAAAGAAAACGATCCTGCGGCTGAAGCTGCCCAATATGAAGCTCCGTCTGCCCATCATCTGCCCCTGTCTGGCACTGGGCATCTCCACATTTGTGATGCTGTCCACGGAAAGCCTGCTGTCCATGAGCTTTACCTCCAGCCTTGCAATATACGGCGGTGACCTGGCGGTCGGCGCCATGACCATCATCACCAGCGTCAGTCAATTGGTCACCATGCCGCTGACCGGCATCTGTCAGGGCGCGCAGCCTATTGTCAGCTTTAACTACGGCGCGGGCAATGACGACCGTGTGAAAAAGACCTTCCGTCTGGAACTGATCATCTGCGCCACCTATGCCACCCTGTTCTGGGCGATGCTGATGATCTGCCCCTCGGTATTTGCTTCCATTTTCAACAACGATCCCGATCTGGTCGGCTACACTGGCTGGGCCATGCGGGTCTATATGGCCGGTATTTTTGCCATGGGCTTCCAGCTTGTGTGCCAGCAGAGCTTCATGGCGCTGGGTCAGGCCAAGGTCAGCCTGCTTTTGGCCTGCCTGCGTAAGATCATTCTGCTGATTCCTCTGATTTTCATTCTGCCCCAGCTGTTTGAAAACAAGGTCTTTGCCGTGTTCCTCGCGGAGCCGGTCAGTGATATTGTGGCAGCGACCACCACGGTCGTGGTGTTCTCCCTCCAGTTTAAGAAAATACTGGCTAACGGCCCCTCGAAAAAGTAAACAGCAAGCCGCCATTGAATCCAAATGGCGGCTTCGTCCTTGCAAACAGGTGTTTTTCATGCTATAATAATATGAAATTGAGGAAGAGGAGGAGCCGAACAGTGCAATATGGTAGTATTTCAATGGTCTACGGCATCATTGCGCTGCTTTCAGTGATGCTCCTGACCGGCTATCTGCTCTGGGAAAAGAAGAAGGAACGGAATTTTTTGTACCTGTTTATCTGTGTTGCGCTGACCAATGTCGGTTATTTTCTGCAGGCAGCCGCACCGAATTTGAACTGGGCGATGACTGCCAACCGTATTTCCTATCTGGGCGCGGCTTATTCCGTGCTGGCCATGGTGTTTATCATTTCGGATGTCTGCCAGATCCGGAAGCTGAAATGGCGCAGAACTGTGCTGGCAGGTATCAGTACAGCGGCATTTGTGCTGGCTGCCAGCGGTGACTGGTGGGGACTGTATTACAAAAGCGTGGAGATCATTGCCGTAAACGGTGTGACAAAACTGGTCAAAAACTATGGTCCGCTGCATGTTCTCTATACGGTTTATCTGGTTGGATATGTATTGCTGATGATGGTGATGATCATTTATGCAGCGAAACAGAAACGGCTGGAATCACCCAAATATGCAGCGTTTCTGATTATGACGGTTATGATGAATATGGCTGTCTGGGCAGTGGAGCAGATCATCCGGGTGGACTTTGAGTTCCTGTCCGTGTCTTATATTGTCACAGAAGTGATGCTGCTGCTGATATATGGTGTATTGCGGGATTACGGTATCGTGCAATCCGGGGGCAGTGTTGTGAGTGTACAGATGCTGACCCACCTCAATACCAGAACACCGGAAGCCGGTGAACTGCCGCCGGAGATGGAAACGCTTTTCCGAAACTTTGTGGAAAAGACAAAAGGCCTTTCCTCTGCGGAACGGCGGATCCTGAATTACTATATCGAAGGCTATGAAACGGCTGACATTCCGGAACTGGCTTTTGTCAGCATCCACACAGTAAAAAAACACAACCACAGCATCTATCAGAAGCTGGAAGTGGCATCACGGGATGAACTGATGCTCTATATCGAGCTTTTTCGCTGCTGCGGCAGGCTGCGGGAACTGACCGGTGAAGCGGTACAGGAAAAATAAGGAACCAACAGGGTGCACAAATGAATGAAAATTCGTTTGTGCACCCTATACGTATTCTGAGGTTACTTTTGTGAAAAGTAACCTCAGAATTATTTATCCAGCCCCTCTTTCTGTTTAGAATATAGGTAACCAAAGAGAAAAGGAGAAATGAACGATGGCACTGTTTGGAAAGCTGTTTGAAAAGAAAGTCTGCTCCGTCTGCGGCGGGGAGATCGGTCTGCTGGGCAACAGAAAACTGTCGGACGGCAATTGCTGCAAGCGCTGTGCAGGTAAGCTGTCCCGCTGGTTTGAGGACCGCAGAGAGTCCACTGCCGCACAGATTAAAGCGCAGATCGCCTACAGGGAGCGCAATGCGGAGGAATTGAAATCCTTTGGCGTTTCGGAAGTGATCGGCGAATACGAGAAGATGTACATTGAAAAAGTAAATGGTGTTCCCACACGCTTCTTTGTCGCCTCGGAAAGCGACTATCTGGATGAAAACCCGGATATCATTTCTCTTCTGGATGTGCTGTCCTGCACAGCCGATATTGATGAGTATGAAGAGGAAATCATGCGGGAGGATAAGGACGGGGAGATGGTCAGCTACAGCCCGCCCAGATACCAGTATCGCTATAATTTTTACATCAATATGGTTATCCGCGACAATCCCTATTTTGATACCATCCGCTTCAATGTCAACGATAACGATGTGACACTGGAAACCGTCAAGGGCGGCAGTTCCCTTGGCGGGAGGAACGGTTCCGCCGGCGCACCTTTAAGAAGCGCTGCTGCAAACCGTGAAGCAAGCCGTTACGATGCCTATGAGCAGATGTGCCGGAAAATCTGTCAGACAGTGGAAGACGCAAAATGCGGCGTGAAGGAACAGGAAGCAGCCGAAGCGGAAAAGAAGGCAGCGCGACCCGCGTTTTGCCCTGCCTGCGGCGCACCCGCTGACGGCGGTCAGTTCTGCTCCTTCTGCGGAAGCAGACTGGGATGAGGAGGAAAAGCGAATGAAAAAATGGAACGCAATCTTGCTGGTGCTGGCATTGCTGCTTTCTCTGGCAGCCTGCGGCGAAAAGAAGGAAGAACAGGCAGAGCTGCCGCAGAATACCGTGGCGGAAAGCGTGAGCGTGACTGAGAGCAAGGCAGATACATCAGAAGAAACTGTTGAAGTGCAGCAGCAGGCCGGTACGGGTTACTGGGAGGTGGTCTATATCAACAGTGCAGATCCCAGCCTTGCTGTGACGGAGGAAGAGGTTTCTGCGGTAAGGGAATCCGGTGTGCGCATGTATCTGGATCTGCTGGAGGATGGTACAGGCACGTTCTGTTTTGATGGGGAAACGCCCCTGATGTGGCAGGAGGGGTCTATTACCGTGGAAGGCGATGAGACATTTTCTTTTACCGTAGAAAATGATCAATTGATACTGGATCTGACTGAAATGATCATCGAATACCGGAAAGCTGCAAGACCTTATCCGGTGGTTTCCGAAATGCAGCAGGCGGGCTTCACGGAGTTCATGGAGGAGTGGGTCGCATATCCGTATACCACCATTTGCAGTGAAGATGAAACCGCTGTTACTACCGGGGAAGCCACGGTGATCGCCTATGAGATTTTTGAATCAGAGGAGGGCTATCCCGGGAGAGAAGGCTACGAATGGCGGGTCGCATCCATAGAAGTACGGTTTTTTGATGAAAATGCTCAGAAGTATGGCGCATATCCGTTCTATCGTCATGAGAACTATTACAACGTAAAACTGTACGATCAGTCAATTGAGGAATTGAACGAAAGCGAGGAATATTACGCACAGACTGCTCTCTGCACTTATTATGAGCAGGAAGTGGAAATCTACCTGCGGATCAGAGATTCCTGGAGCAGCTGGCGGAAAGATTCCAGCGGTAACGATGAGTGTTACTATAATATTGAGTTTGCGTTCCAGGTGCCTATTGGATATGACGGCGCCGTGGTCGGACTGGAAGATGGCAGCTACGAATATCCGGAGGATAGCTATATCACAGACTGCGATCCTTCCTATTCCCTACTGTTCCGCCTGAACTGAATATGACAAAAGCCGCCATCGTCCGATGGCGGCTTTTTTAGTGAAATGAGAAATTGATGTTTATCGTACCCTGTAGGGTGGATAACGTAGGGGCGACCATTGGTCGCCCGCGCAGTAAAATGTTACGATTTCGCCGAAATCTAATGCGAATACGAAAGATTCTACCGCGCGGGCGGCGGGTCGCCGCCCCTACATTCATAATCGGAACGGAACGACAAACTGAAATTGATATTACCGGACAATAAAGGAAGCCACCAGTTTTTGAACTGGTGGCAGCAACCTGCCACCGGCAGGTTGCATTTAGATGGGTTCGAGACCATCGGATGCAAAAAAAGAACTCCATCCATTTGGATGGAGTTCTTTTTTGGTGGACGATATAGGACTCGAACCTATGACCTTCCGCACGTCAAGCGGATGCTCTAGCCAGCTGAGCTAATCGTCCAAAGGTCTTGCGCCGAAGCACATGACTGATTATACACAGCAGGTGTGGTTTTGTCAAGCACTTTTTTGACTTTTTTTAAAAAATTATCCTACGGCTCCATCGATTTCGCTTTCACCCAGAAAAGAGATCACCAGCTTATGGGGCAGGCAAACGATCTGTTCGCCGCCGTTGCAGAATCCCTGCCGGACACAGTATTTATCAGGGCAGTCTGCTTCCGTGACGGCGACCTTTCCGTCCCTGACGGTGATGATATTGTAGCCGCCGTCTGTGGTGACTGTAAATTCCTCGTCGATCTTCATATCCAGAATGCGGATCACCTTGCCTTCGCTGGTGATCTGCGCACGGGCAGCGGGCTCGGTATCGGCAGGTATCAAGACCAGCGCCAGACACAGCGCAACAATGGCACCCAAAATCATGATCCAGTATCGGTTCTTCATCGTCATCACCTCCTGCGCGGCGTACAGTTATTTTGCTCAGTTTTTCCTTAAAGAGTATAGCAAATATGTAAAAAAAACGCAAGAAAAACAGCGAAAAAGTTCTTGACTTTTTGTGGCGGTAATGGTAAAATGGTCGAGCCGCATTGAAGGGGCTTAAGTTGGTGCGCAAAAAGCACACCCGCCTCAAGAGCGAGTCTACAAAAATGAAGTAGGTGAAACAAGAAAATGAAAGCAGTTATCGTAACTGGTGGCAAGCAGTACACCGTTGCTGAGGGCGATGTCCTGTTCATCGAGAAGCTGAACGCTGAGGCTGAGGCTACCGTCAAGTTCGACACCGTTCTGGCAGTGCTGGACGGCGAGAACACCAAGATCGGCGCTCCCGTTGTTGAGGGTGCAGCTGTCGAGGCTAAGGTTGTCAAGAACGGCAAGGGCAAGAAGATCGACATCATCCGCTACAAGGCTAAGAAGGGCGAGAAGAAGCACATCGGCCATCGTCAGCCCTACACCAAGGTGGAAATCACCAAGATCGCACTGTAATTAATATGATTAAATGCGAATTTTTCACCGAGGACGATCGAATCACAGGATTCACCGTCTCCGGTCACAGCGGCTACGAAGAGCGTGGCAAGGATATTGTCTGTGCTTACGTCAGCGCTGTTGTTACCATGGCTGAGGCCACCATCAA
>JAFYLN010000133.1 GCA_017537045.1 Oscillospiraceae bacterium
CCTCTGGGACAGCAACACCCCCAGCTTCCTGCACTTCGAAACCACATTCTACCTGCAGGGCGACTTGTTGGAACGCCTGATGCATCGGTTTAAAGCCGAATAAGAACAACCGGGTGAAGGACGAAAATCCTTCACCCGGTTGTTACATGTATCCCAGCAAGAATTACTCCCCCCTAGAAATACTTAATATATTATGGTCTATATTCCTCCAACCCACACCCCATCAACCTCATAATCCCCAACTCATCCACCGCATCCAGCACTGCATTATGCGTTTCCCGATATGTACGATCCCCGGACAGCAGTCTGAGCATGGGCTCCACGCCGTAGCCTCGTTTCAGGTGGCCGGTGGTGCAGCAGTCGGCGTTGGCGGGTATTTTGGGGTTGTGCTGGCGGTAGGCGGCCAGGCGCATGATGTCGTACCAGTCGAAGCCCCGCAGCTCCGGCAGGTGGTTGCGGTCGAAGCAGGCGTTGTAGGCGAAGATGCTCTGGACGCCGTGCTGGGCCAGCCATGCCTTCAGATCCCGGATGGCCTCCGCCCGGGTGCAGAGGATGGGCTTCACCGGGGTGTCCAGAAAGAGGGCGTCGTAATACATGCCGCCCGCCCGGCACTCCTTGGGCAGGATGTGGTATTTCATTTCGATGGGCTGAAAGGTGTTCGCATCGGCGATGACGGTGCCGATGGACATGACCTGATCGGCCCAGTTGGTTTCGGTATCAATGACGGCGAATTTTCCCATTTTCGTTCTCCTTGGGTGGTCTTTAGGGATAGTATATCGGAAGAACGACGGGTTTGCAATGGGGCTGTATGCGTCCTTGGAGCTTGAGGAAACGGGGAGATTGACCACGAAGAGATTGGGGTGGTCTTAAAGCTGTGAAACATTAACTTTCAAAACCGCTTCCGTGCTTCAATTTTTTAGTAGACAAAAAAATCGTCTATTTCGAACTCATCATCCTTTAGCATAAACTTATAGGCATAGGTTTTGCCTTCGATGGAGAATGAGAAATTGATGTAGTCTCCAGATGATAGATCTTGATCGTCCCAACTAATGCCAGACCAGATTTTAGCAGAAGTTTTTGAAGAATTAGGCATGATGTGTTCAGAAGTAAAACTGTAACCAGTCAGATTTTTCGAAGGAGCCCATTGGCGATCACTATGATATAGCATGAACTCATCTAACTTTATTTCTACTAGTTTGTTTGTCCTATTGTGGACGGTAGCAAAGATAGTGAATCCATCAAGGCCATCGGTATAGCTGTCGTAATCTGGCCCATATAGCGTTACAGTGTAATCCTTAATTTGCTGGATTCTATTGAGTCTGTTTGAACAATCAGCGCAGTAATGAATGTCATTGCTACTTTCAGAAGCTATAATTGGAATCTTGCAACAGGTACATTCGTAGAAAGTATCGCCCTTTAGATGTACACGATAATTATGGAGGGCATGAACAATTTCATGTATTGCCGTGATACTAACGATTTTCTTTTCAATTAGAGCTCTACGCGATAATTGGAGTAATTGAGAAAGTGTATCAATAGAGTGCTTGTGGAGACAGCTGTATAACTGCGGAGAGAGCCCCAAATCAGTAGTGGTAATCTCGATGTTATCAACAACAAAGGATACTATATCAGGATGTGTATTCTTTCTGCTGTCCTTTGGCCTCAAATCAAGATCATCCAATGCAAATAAGAGCTGCGCGATTTGGGCGTTATTGAGATAATTAGAAAGAAAAGTATAATTTTCGTTGACGATTATTGCAATGGTGATTCCTGCGGTTTTAAGGATTTCCCTTATTTCCAGTGGCATATCTAATCTATCGATAGAGAATCGTAATGCTCTCTTGTATAAAATGTAATCGTCTATATTAGGCCATTTCTCCTTAGGACATTCAGGAAAACGGTAACCATTTTTGTGGAGTATACGGATGAATTCTGGTGCCAAAAGAAAAATAAAGGGTAGAGTTTCTTCGCTTTTATGCTGAGCAAATAATTCTTCGACAGTCCGAATACCGGCTTTTTCGAGTAGTGTTATGAAATAATCAGGCATGCCGATTAGAGATGCGATAGTTGAATTGCGAAGTGGCTGTGTATCAGGATCAGCTGATATCAAGGTTTCATAGAGTTCTTCCCAAAAAGAAAGAGAATCATTATGTCCCTGATCATATCTCGATTTTTCGATATATTGTGCCACAACTTCGTCAGATGGATAACCCATTTTGGGCGCTTTACAAAATATTTCGGCAATGGTCTTCTGTCCCATGTTACTGGTGAATATGTCTCCAGCATCAAGCCATGCCCAAAGGTCATCGAGCGTGTTTATCCCAGCCCTTTTCAAACGATTAAATGCTCTAATGGATAGATCCAGTTCGTCAATAGTCATTTGTGCATTCAAGATTGTGCACCTCCCATAGCATAAATAGAAAAAAATGTTGGATAGTGTGGTTGGTGAGAGAATCTTACAGCTTTGCTGTAATCTTGCTCTCTACCTTCTTTCACCCTTCCCCTCAAGCACTCAGTGAGCCTCTATGACCCAATAGTCGGCTCGAGAGGGTAATTTTATGACTATTATATCGAAAAAAGAGGGGAGATGCAAATAAAACTCCTAATGTGAGAAAGTCACGGAATAAATCCTCCTCCCTGGCTATAATAAGGCCATAAAGAAAAACACCACTTCTTGAAACGGAGGATTTAAATATGAAAAACGTGAAGTTCTATATCTGCCCCCACTGCGGCAATATCGTTGAAATGATCCATGACGCAGGCGTCAACCCCGTCTGCTGCGGCCAGAAGATGGACGAGCTGGTGCCCGGTTCTGTGGAGGCCAGCCACGAGAAGCACATCCCCGCGGTGGATGTGGACGGCGGCATCCTGGCGGTCAAGGTCGGCTCTGTGGAGCATCCCATGGCCGAGGAACACTGGATCGAGTGGGTGGAGCTGGTCAGCGACAAGGGCATCCAGAGAAAGTACCTGAAGCCCGGCGAGGCCCCCAAGGTCAAGTTCCTGCTGAACGGCGAGAAGCCCCTGGCGGTCTATGCCTACTGCAACCTCCACGGTCTGTGGAAGGTCGAACTGTAAAGGATCAGTAAAAATCAACCGGGTAGTCAAACTACCCGGTTTTGATGTTTTATGCTGAATTGGTAAATATATACAAGATAATAATCGAAAAAGATAAAAAATAGGTGTTGACATTTCGTGCATCTGGTGCTAATATATGTCAGGTCGCTGCGGGGAACCAAAACCCAAAACGACAAAGCCAAGTAACC
>JAFYLN010000134.1 GCA_017537045.1 Oscillospiraceae bacterium
GGTTATCCAAATGGACATGGTGATTATAGCACAATCTCCGTGCGATAGACAATAAGCTATTTCAATAGCAGCGGAGCATATCGTGCAAAAGGAAGATATTCGGCGCACCTTTTAGGTGCGGCTGGTAATAGGCCCTTATAGAGCCTGTGCAAGCCACCGGCTAAGCCGGTGGTCTTGACTTGCAGGATATAAATTCGTTCCTATAATTCTTATATCTACGGTTATTTCACAAAAGCATTTAGCTGCTGCACAGATTCCTTGGCATCACCCAGCATCAGCAGCACATTCTCTGCTTCATACAGGGGATTCGGTACACCGGCATAGCCGGGCTTGGTATCAAAGTTGCAGAACACTGCCATAGGCGCCTTCTCCACATCCAGCACCGGCATTCCGTAGATGGGTGTACCCTCTGCGGTGTTGGCTGCAGGATTGGTTACGTCATTGGCACCGATGACAACAGCGATATCACAGGAAGCAAAGTCATCATTGATATCTTCCATCATGTACAACTTGTCATAGTCGATATCCGCTTCACATAGCAGCACGCTCATATGACCGGGCATACGGCCTGCCACGGGATGGATCGCAAATTTCACCTCTGCGCCACGTCTTTCCAGTGCAGCGGCAAATTCCGCCACATCGGCCTGTGCCTGAGAAAGTGCCATGCCGTAACCGGGAACGATGATGACTTTCTGCGCTGTTTGCAGGATAGCTCCAACGCCCTCTACAGTCAGTTTTGTATCTGCTGTGCTTTCCTGCGGCTGTACAGGCACTTCTGCTGTTCCCTCAACATAGGAAAGGAGCTTTTGTACCGATTCCTTGGCATCACCCAGCATCAACAGCACATTCTCTGCTTCATACAGGGGATTCGGTACACCGGCATAGCCGGGATTGATATCAAAGTTGCAGAACACTGCCATAGGAGCCTTCTCTACATCCAGCACCGGCATTCCGTAGATGGGTGTACCCTCTGCGGTGTTGGCTGTGGGATTGGTTACGTCATTGGCACCGATGACAACAGCGATATCACAGGAAGCAAAGTCATCATTGATGTCTTCCATCATGTACAGCTTGTCATAGTCGATATCTGCTTCACACAACAGCACGCTCATATGACCGGGCATACGGCCTGCCACGGGATGGATCGCAAATTTCACCTCTGCGCCACGTCTTTCCAGTGCAGCGGCAAATTCCGCCACATCGGCCTGTGCCTGAGAAAGTGCCATACCGTAACCGGGGACAATGATGACCTTTTCTGCATTTCGAAGAGTTCCTGCTACAGATGCTCCTCCGAGTTTTTCGGGCTCTTCCGGCATTTCGGGTTCTTCGGGAATCTCTGCCGCAGGCGTATTCTTCACTGCAGGTGCCGCTGCCGTGGTCTTACCGGTGAGGATAGTGACTAGCTTGCGGTTCATAGCCTTGCACATATCCTGCGTCAGAATCAGACCGGAGGCGCCTACAATGCCGCCAATGGCAACCAGCAACGGTTCGTTGATGGCCATGCCTGCAATACCGCCAGCTACGCCGGACAGGGCATTCAACAATGAAATGGTAATGGGCATATCGGCACCGCCGACCCGCATTACAAACACAACGCCGATTACCAGCGACAGAGCCGTGACCGGGATTGCCCACACACCGCTGTGGAATATCTGCAGCAGGATACCTGCTACACACAGCACAGCCAATGCGGCCATAATCATGCTGTGGTTGGGCAGGCTTTTGGGTCTGGCATCCAGAATTCTTGCCAGCTTTCCCGCTGCGATCAGACTGCCAGTGAAGGTCAATGCACCGATTGCCAGTGCAAGACCCGCAGTGAACCCCTCAAACAAGGGAACGTTTCCGTTGACCGCTGTGACCGCAGCCACCAGTGAAGAAGCTGCGCCGCCAAGGCCGTTCAAAAGGGCAATGATCTGAGGCATAGCGATCATTTTTGTAGTTAGTGCACCATA
This sequence comes from Oscillospiraceae bacterium, assembly GCA_017537045.1. Next base: position 1,953 of record JAFYLN010000134.1, read on the forward strand.
GATACCAACTGCAGTGCCCACAGCAAGCGCAAGAATTAACGCGATAATTGCAGCACTTCCTGCAGCAACCACGCGAGTACAGTAAAGCAGGCCAATTGCTATGGCCATAGCCGTAGCGGAGAGGGCATTACCGGCAACCGCACTTTTTACCTTGCTCATCATATTAACGCCCAGAAGTACCGCAACGGTGCAGATGCCACAGAGAAGGTAGTAGAAAGCATTACTCATATTCCTTCTTCTCTCCCTTCTTTACAAAGCTGCTAAGCATCTTGTGGGTCAGGGCGAAGCCGCCGGCCACATTGATCATAGCAAGGGCTGCGGCCAGTAAAGCCAGAATCAATGCCAGCATACCTTCGCAGGTAAGTGCAGCAATGATTGCGCCCAGAACAGTAACGCCGGACAGGGCATTCATGCCGGACATCAGGGGTGTATGTAACAGTGCCGGCACGTTACGAATGATAATGTAGCCGAGTATAGCCGACACAACAAACAGAATTACCAGCAATACAGGACTCATAATTTATTCTCCCATTGCAGCCAGCGCACCGGCGTGGACAACCTTGCCGTCCTTGGTGGTCAGCATGCCGCTGACGATATCGTCGCTCTCGTCCAGATTCAGCTTACCGTCCTTGGTCAGATACTTCACAAGGTTGTACATATTCGCTGCGTACATAAAGGTGGAGGATTCTGCCAGCATGCCGGGGATGTTCTTGATGCCTTCGATGATGACACCATGTTTCACCTCGCGGATGCCGGGGCTGGTGATTTCACAGTTGCCGCCCTGGTCAATGGAGATGTCCACAATGACGGAGCCGGGCTTCATGGTCTTGACCATTTCCTCGGTGATCAGCGTGGGAGCCAGTCGACCGGGAACCAGTGCGGACAGGAAAATAATATCCATATCGGGGACTACCTTGGCAAGGCGCTCCCGCTCGGCAGCAAGGACGTCTTCGGGCAGCTCCATGGCATAGCCGCCCGAACCGATTGCCAGTACGGGATCCACGCCGGAGTCGATCAGCTTGGCACCCAGAGAGGTTGCCTGCTCTGCGGCAGCGGGACGGATGTCGATGGCATAGGTTTTTGCACCCAGACGCTTTGCGGTAGCCAGTGCCTGCAGACCTGCAACACCGACACCAGCAACCAGCACATTACAGGGCTTGATCATACCGGCAGCGGTGGGCATCATGGGAATAAACTTGATCAGATCGGAAGCAGCCATCAGAATGCCCTTATAACCGGCGCAGGTACTCATGGAAGTCAGGGCATCCATGCTCTGGGCACGGGAAATACGGGGCACACCTTCGATGGACATGCTGATAACGCCAGCCTCAGCCATATGTTTGACCATCTTGTGATTGACAGGAGCAGCAGGATGGATGAACGTGATCAGGTACTGACCATTATGCATCATGTCCACTTCGTGCTTTCCTGTCTGTTCATTAAACAGGGGTTCCTTGACTTTCAGAATCAGTTCAGCCTCATCGTAGACCTGCTGTGCGGTATCGCACATAACAGCGCCTGCTGCTGCATAGGCAGCATCTGCATGCAAGGCACCCACACCGGCACCTTTCTCCACCAAAACCTTATGACCGTCTGCCACATATTTTCTGACCGTTTCAGGGGTTGCAGCCACACGGGCTTCTTCGTGCATGATCTCCTTGGGAATACCGATAATCATAAGTAAACCTCCTGCATATTGTAAAATATTATGTTCTTATTCTCTGCGGCACAGCCGCATGAATCTTTGTCAGATACGGGGAACGACGGGGGTATTTTGCTTGATGTTATCCAGGACGACATACGTACGAGTGAGCGACACACCGGGAATCTGCTTGATATCGTGCAGCACTTTCGTCAGTTCCTCCGTAGATCCTGCGGTGATACGTGCCATATAATCAAAATCACCGGTGATGTAAAAGCACTCCGCAACACATTCATGAGCACGCATCTGCCGTGCAAAATCGGCATTGAATTTGGGATGTTCCAAACGGATGGAGATCAATGCCTGTACATCAAAACCGGCCAGCCGTTCGTCAATCACGGCGGTGTAGCCGCGGATCAGACCCGATGACTCCAGCTTCTTCATTCGCTCGATAACAGCCGAGACAGAGAGATTGACTTTCTGGCTGATCTGGGATGCGTTCATGCGTGCGTCTTTTGTCAGGCAACGGATAATTCCAGCATCAATTTTATCCATATTATTACCTTTCATGATAGCAAACCTCTTTTTCTGTATTATATTAATAATTCGAAATTTTATCAATATTTCTAAAATTTTTCAATAATAATTTTTATAATTGTGTATAAATACAGAAATTTTTACTGTTTTGCCGTTCCGTAGAATTCGGAAACGAAAATATTATTGTCTGCAATAATGAAAGGTGATTATTTGCGATTAACAAAGCATAACGGCACAAGTATTTCGATAGCTTGTGCCGTATAAATGGTATTCTTCAAAAAATAGATCAGCAAATATATCTCAAAATATCCACTTCTTCACCATTTCGTGTGTAGACTCGGGGAACACGTTTGCTGATTCGACACACGACTTCATAAGGAATCGTATGGAGCAGATTTGCCATGTTATCCCAGGAATTATCTGATCCAACAACTGTTACAATCTCGCCAACCTGTATTTCAAGGGCATCTGTGATATCGATCATGCACATATCCATGCAGATTCTTCCCACAACCGGATAGGACTTTCCTCGAATCAAAACTTTTACTTGACCGGAAAGTGCAACAGAATAGCCATCAGCATATCCGATTGGAAGTGTTGCGATCCGTTTTACGGATGGTGTTTTATAAGTGCGTGAATAACCAACAGGACTTTCCTGCGGGATTTCTTTGATATGTGACACGACGGTTTGCAGCGTCATAATTGGACGCAGATCCAATCTGTTTTTTAAATCTGCGGAGGAAGGCAAGCCATAAGTAATGATACCAGCACGCACCATATCCATGGCATACTGAGGATAGTGCACAATCGCACCACTGTTACAACAATGCCGCAGCTGGAACTCTACGCCCAAACCCTTCAAATAGTCCAGCGCATGGCTGAAACGGTCATACTGCAATTGTGTAAAAGAAACCGCGTCTTCTGCGGTACTGTCTGCAGAAGAAAAATGGGTAAAGATTCCTTCTGCCATTAGGCCGGACAAGGATGCAGCGCGAGCAGCAGCCTGTAAAGCTTGTTCGCTGTTATAGGAGAGAAAGCCGATACGAGCCATTCCGGTATCAATTTTGAGGTGGATACGGAGGCATTCTCCCATTCCACATAAAGCTTGGCTCAGTTCCTGGGCATACCCGAAGGAGTAAACCGTCTGCGTGATATTCCGGTATACCAACTCTGGCGCAAAACTGGGGGGTGTATATCCCAGAATCAAAATAGGCAGTTTAATCCCTGCGTTTCGGATTTGGATTGCCTCTTCCAAATTGGATACTGCCAGATAATCAGCACCAAATTCAGCCAGTGCACGACTGATTGCAATTGCACCGTGACCGTATGCATCTGCTTTTACAACACCCATGAACTTTGCATCGCCATCGATATGTTCACGTATCTGCTTATAATTGTGGTATAGATCATCTAAAGAAACCGTGGCCCATGTTCTCTTCAACCATTCCACTGCTGTCAGCTACCTTCTTAATCAGTTTCGTGCATTTTCGACACATTTTAATTATAACCGGCTGACTGTTGCTATTTCAATATTTCTCTGTAAAAACAAGAATAGTTTTTTGCTAACGGAATTATTTTCGTAATATTTTCTGTTTCTATATAACAATCTATATCGCAAAGCTGGTATGTTAATAATATGCATAAAAAGAAACTGGCAAGCAAGGCATATGGACCCACAAACACGAAAAACACCCGAACCGTACTTGAACTGCACCCCATTTGTTAGACAAGTATGATATAGCAGAGGGGTGTACATATTATTTAATCTAAATCATGATAATCTGTCACATTCTTCAAATACTCCCGGATATCCCCATGGAGCAGCAGATTCACATAGTCAACCGGGGCATTATAGACCAGCCAATCCAGTTCGCTGGCTTCGTACATATTCCGTGCGACCTCGTTTTCGACTCTGGTGCAGTCGATGGAGACCATGCTGGCATCCGCATATTTGACCTCGACACAGGCGGTGTCGATATTGAACTCACAAGAGATAATTTTACTCATATTGCCCTCCCAAAAACAAAAATAATCCGAACCCTTCTCCTACTGAGATAAGGTTCGGATTATTCTTTCCTGGTACGCCGAAAGGGACTCGAACCCCCGACCTACTGATTCGTAGTCAGTCACTCTATCCAACTGAGCTATCGGCGCATACCGCGTTTCTCAACGCGCTTAGATATAATAGCACAGTGTTTTTGAAAATGCAAGTACTTTTTTGAAAAATTTCAAAAAATTTTTATGCGCATAGATTCCACATTTGCAGCTTCCCTGTGCTTGACAGTATTATGGCGCTTATTGTAGAATACATAACAGGAGGAAACGGAAAATGGCAAATGATGTTTTCAAAAAACTTCCACAGGCATTACTGCCCTGGTATCGGGAAAACAGGCGTGAACTCCCCTGGCGGAGGGACAAAGAACCCTATCATGTGTGGCTTTCGGAGATTATGCTGCAACAGACCCGCGTGGAGGCAGTGAAAGGTTACTATGCCCGTTTCCTCGATGCGCTGCCCACGATTGAAGCGCTTTCTAAATGCGACGATGACCTGCTCCATAAGCTCTGGGAGGGTCTTGGGTATTACAGTCGTGTGCGGAATTTGAAAAAGGCGGCACTTCAGATTATGGAACAGCACAGTGGCGAATTCCCGCAGACATATGGCGAGATCCGCGCTTTGCCTGGGATCGGGGACTATACCGCCGGCGCAATCAGCTCCATCTGTTTTGATATACCCCGTGCAGCGGTGGACGGTAATGTGCTGCGTGTCATTTCCAGATTAACGGAAAGCAGCATTCCGATTGATCTGCCTGTACGAAAAAGGGAAGTGACCGCAGAACTGGAAGAAATATATCCTGCCGAAGCGGGGGCGTTTACGCAGGCACTGATGGAACTGGGTGCTACCCTGTGTGGCCCTAATTGGGCACCGAAGTGCGAGGTGTGTCCCTGCCACGGCTTCTGCGGTGGCGCGCTGCATGGCACAGCTCAGGAATTTCCTGTAAAGCTGCCGAAAAAGGGCAAAAAGGTCGAAGAAAAAACCGTATTTATCCTTTTCTGCGATGGTTGCTATGCTCTGGAAAAACGCCCTGAGGCCGGTTTGCTTGCAGGTCTCTGGCAATTTCCCAATGTGCCGGGGAAGCTGGAAACGGAGCAGGCATTGGAAGTGGTGCAGCATATGGGCCTGCGGCCGCGGGAGATTAGAAAGCAAACCGAACGAAAGCATATTTTCACCCACATTATCTGGCAGATGCGGGGTATTTATCTGGAAGTGGCAGAACAGACACAGGATCATATCTGGCTGACGGCGGAGCAGATCAAAGCAGAGGCAGCACTGCCCACAGCTTTTCGACAATTCTTTGAGGAGGCAGACCATGTTTGATTATCATATGCACAGCATCGTTTCCTTTGATGGTCATAACCGTGGCCTGCAATTGGCGCAGGCGGCGAAAGCTGCCGGCCTGAAAGAAATCTGCTTTACAGATCATCTGGACTATGATCCGCTGGGAAAAATGGGAGTTCTTACCTTTGATACGGCTGCCTATAACGCAGAGTACAACGAGCTGGAAGTGCCGGGTCTAAAGATTCGGCGTGGTATGGAATTTGGCATGACGGTGGACAACCGCGCACAATTCCAAAAGGACTTAAAACGCAGACCCTTTGATTTTGTACTGGGTTCCATCCATTTTGTAGATGATCTGGATGTGTATTTTGAGGAATACTGGCGCGGCAAGACTGTTTTCGAAGCAGAACGGCGGTATCTGGAAGCAACGCTGGACTGTGTGCGGCTGCATGACGATTTTGACGTGCTGGCGCATTTGACCTACATCGGAAAGACCACATCCCATCATGCGCCCCGGGCTGTACCATATGCAGAACATCGGGAACTGATTGATGAGATCCTGAGAACCGTTGCAGCAAAAGGAAAAGGTCTGGAAATGAACACCAGCGGTGTAGACCGCTGCGGCGGTTTTTTGCCCACGGCAGATTACTTCCGCCGGTTCAAGGAATTTGGCGGTGAGATCGTTACCGTCGGCTCCGATGCCCATACGGCTTCCCGCGTGGGGCAGTATTCCTTTGAAGCTTGTGAAATTCTAAAGGGCATTTTCGGGCATGTTTGTACCTTTGAGGATAGAAAACCGGTCTTCCATAAACTGTAATCTAAGCCGCCGTTGCAAAACGGCGGCTTTTTGTGTGATAAATTGATGTTTGTCGCACCATGTGCCGTGGATAACGTAGGGGCGACCATTGGTCGCCCGTGCAGCAGAATGTTTCACATTCGCATTGGTTTTCGGCGAATTCGTAACATTGTACCGCCGGGCGGCGGGTCGCCGCCCCTACGATAGCATCGATAGACAGTACGATAAACTGAAATTTGACAATTGCTTACTTTTTGGATATAATACAATTGATTTATTATGGATAACTATTGATTTATGGCAGGTAAGAAACATGGCAGTAAAAAAACAAAGTGAACAATACGGCAACTCCAGTATTTCCATGCTCAAAGGTGAAGACCGGGTGCGTAAGCGCCCTGCGGTCATTTTCGGCTCCGACGATCTGGAAGGCTGTAAGCATGCCGTTTTTGAAATTCTCTCCAACGCCATCGATGAAGCCCGTGAGGGTCACGGCGATACCATCATCGTCACCCGCTACGAGGATTTGTCTGTTGAAGTAGAGGATTTTGGCCGCGGCTGTCCCGTGGACTACAACGAAAAAGAAAAGCGCTACAACTGGGAACTGGTTTTCTGCGAGATGTATGCTGGCGGCAAGTATGGCGAGAACGGCGAAAACTATGAGTACAGCCTGGGTCTGAACGGCCTCGGCTCCTGCGCTACCCAGTATGCTTCGGAATTTTTCGATGCTACCATCCGCCGCGATGGTTTCCGCTACGATCTGCATTTTGAAAAGGGCAGAAATAAGGGCGGCCTGAAAAAAGAACCCACTGACCGTGGCCGCAAGACCGGCTCCCGCTTCCATTGGCGTCCCGATAAACAGGTTTTCACGGACATCAACATCCCTGTGGAATACTACCGTGATGTGCTGCGCCGTCAGGCGGTGGTTAACAAGGGTGTTACCTTCAAGTTCCGCAATCAGGTGGGCAAAAGCTACGAAGAAGAGACCTTCTGCTATGAAAACGGTATCCGGCAGTATATCGAGGAAATGGTGGGCGACAATGCCTTCACCATGCCCACTTACTGGGAAACGGAGCGCCGGGGCCGGGATGCGGAAAACCGCCCCGAAATGAAGCTGAAGATCACCGCATCCTTCTGCTTCTCCAAACAGGTCAGCCACATTGAATATTACCATAATTCCTCCTGGCTGGAATACGGCGGCAGCCCCGACCGTGCGGTTCGTTCCGGTTTTGTCAGCGCCTTTGACAAATACCTGCGCGACAGCAATAAGTATACCAAAAACGAAAGCAAGATCATCTATCAGGATATTCAGGATTCTCTGGTGATGGTTACAAACTGCTTCTCCACCATCGGCTGCTTCGAGAACCAGACCAAAAAGTCCGTCAACTCCAAGTTCACGCAGGAGGCCATGACTGCTTTCTTCAAGGAGCAGCTGCAGGTCTGGTTTATCGAGAACAAGCAGGAAGCGGACCGTGCCGCCGAGCAGATTCTCATCAACAAACGCGCAAGAGAGTCTGCGGAAAAAACCAAGTCTAACATCAAGAAGAATCTTTCCGCCAAGGTGGATATTGCCAACCGGGTACAGAAATTCGTTGACTGCCGCAGCCGCGATACGGCGGTTCGTGAGCTGTACATCGTCGAGGGTGATTCTGCATTGGGCTCTGTCAAGCTCTCCCGCGACGCAGAATTTCAGGGAATCATGCCCGTTCGCGGTAAAATCCTCAACTGCCTGAAGGCAGATTACAACAAGATTTTTGCTTCTCCCATCATCACCGACCTGATGAAGGTTCTGGGCTGCGGTGTGGAGATCCAGGGCAAGAAGGCCAAGGATCTGAGCAGCTTCGACATTGATAACCTGCGCTGGAACAAGGTGGTCATCTGTACCGATGCCGATTATGACGGTTTCCAGATCCGCACTCTGATCCTGACTATGATCTACCGCCTTTGCCCCACGCTGATCCGTGACGGTTATGTCTATATCGCAGAATCGCCGCTGTTTGAGATCACCTGCAAGGATAAGACCTGGTTTGCCTACAACGAAACGGAAAAGGCAAAGATTCTGAAAGAGCTGGAAGGCCAGAAGGTCAAGATCCAGCGCTCCAAGGGACTTGGTGAGAACGATCCCGAAATGATGTGGATGACCACCATGAATCCCGAGACCCGCCGGCTCATCAAGGTCATGCCCGAGGATGCGGAACGCACTGCCCATTATTTCGATGTTCTGCTGGGCGATGCCTTGCAGGAGCGTAAGAATTTCATCGCAGAAAACGGTGCCAAGTATCTGGAACTGGCCGATATTTCTTAAGACAAATTTGTTATGGAAATTGCAAATTGATGTATGTCGCACTCTGTGTCGTGGATAACGTAGGGACGACCATTGGTCGCCCGCGCAGTAAAATGTTACGATTTTGCCGAAAACCAATGCGAATGCGAAATATTCTGCTGTGCGGGCGGCGGGTCGCCGCCCCTACATTCATAATCGAAACGGAACGATAAACTGAAATTTGAAACGAAATGTTAGTAATTCTTGTAAAGGAATCAATTATGGCAAAGAAGAAGCAAGAAACTGAAAAGAAAAAGAAAGTAAACACCGACGGTGTGATCGGTCTGGTAGGCTCCACCACGGAGCAGCCGGTTACCGAAACGCTGGAGATCAACTATATGCCCTATGCCATGTCGGTCATCGTCTCCCGCGCGATTCCCGAGATCGACGGCTTCAAGCCCTCCCACCGCAAGCTCCTGTACACCATGTACGAAATGGGTCTGCTGAACAAGGCGCGAACCAAGTCTGCCAACATCGTCGGTCAGACCATGAAGCTGAACCCCCACGGCGACGCTGCCATTTACGAGACCATGGTACGTCTTGCAAAGGGCAATGAGACGCTGCTGCATCCCTTCGTGGATTCCAAGGGCAACTTCGGCAAGGTCTATTCCCGTGACATGGCCTATGCGGCCGCCCGTTACACGGAAGCAAAGCTGGATCCTATCTGTGCCGAGCTTTTTAAGGATATCGATTCCGATACGGTCGATATGGTGGATAACTATGATGCCACCATGAAAGAACCTGTCCTGCTGCCTACCACATTCCCCAATGTACTGGTGAGCGCCAATCAGGGCATCGCTGTCGGCATGGCCTCCAACATCTGCTCTTTCAACCTGAAAGAAGTCTGCGATACTACCATCGCATTGATGAAAAACCCGGATCATGATATTCTGGAAACCCTGCCGGGACCGGATTTTTCCACCGGCGCAGAATTGCTCTTTGACGAAGCAGCCACCCGGGAAATCTATTCCACTGGCCGCGGCAGTTTCAAGCTGCGCGCCAAGTGGCGCTATGTAAAAGAGGGCAATCTCATCGAGATCACCGAGATTCCCTATACAACGGCTACGGAAGTCATCATGGATAAGGTTGCCGATCTGATCAAAGCCGGCAAGATCAAAGAGATCACCGATATGCGCGATGAGACCGACCTGGGTGGTCTGAAACTGGCCATCGACCTGAAACGTGGTGTGGAGCCTGAAAAGCTGATGCAAAAGCTCTTCCGTCTGACCCCCCTGCAGGACAGCTTCCCCTGCAACTTCAACATTCTGATTGCAGGTATGCCCCGCGTCATGGGTGTGGGCGAGATTCTGGAGGAGTGGACAGCATGGCGTACCGACTGCGTCAAGCGCCGCCTGTTTTATCAGATCGGTAAAAAGGAAGACCGCCTGCATTTGCTGAAAGGCCTGGAGCGCATCCTGCTGGATATCGACAAGGCCATCCGTATCATCCGCGAGACGGAACTGGAAAGTGAAGTTGTGCCCAACCTGATGATCGGCTTCGGCATCGATGAAATTCAGGCAAACTATGTTGCGGAGATCAAGCTGCGCAATATCAATAAGGAATACATCCTCAAGCAGACCCGCGCCATTGGCGATCTGGAAGCTGAGATTGATGATCTGCGCGACACCCTCAATTCCCGCCGCCGTCTGAAAAACCTCATCATCAAGGAACTGGAGGAAACCTCCAGAAAATTCGGCAAGCCCCGTAAGACGGAAATCATCTATGAAGTGCAGGAGGTTGCGGTGGAGGAGGAGGAGGAACAGGTTCCTGACTATCCCGTGACAGTCTTCGTGTCCAAAGAGGGCTATTTGAAAAAAATCACAGCCCAGTCTCTGCGTATGTCCGGCGAACAGAAATTCAAGGAGGGTGACACACTGGCATTCTCCGCTGAAACCACAAACCGTGACGAAATTCTGGTGTTCTCCGATAAGTACCAGTGCTATAAAGCCCGCCTTTCCGATTTTGCGGATGGAAAAGCATCCTTGCTGGGTGATTATCTGCCCCAGAAGCTGGGTATGGAGCCGGGCGAGCTGGTCAAGCAGGTGGTGCTTTGTGGTGATTACAAGGGTTTTGTGCTGTTCTTCTTTGAAAACGGCAAGGTAGCCAAGGTTCCGCTCTCCGCTTATGAGACCAAGACCAACCGCAAGAAGCTTACCGGTGCATACAGTGATAAGTCACCGGTAATGGCCATCATCGGTATGCATGCCGATGACCAGATGGCGGTCTATTCTTCCGATGGCCGTGCCGCTATTTTCTCCACCGCCCAGCTTCTGCCTAAGACTACCAGAAATACACAGGGTGTGGCAGTATTGACACTCAAGAAAAAGGCCACACTGGAACGGGCGGCAGTTTTGAGCAGCAGCGGCATTGTGAACGCAAGCCGTTACCGTACCAAGACAATCCCATCTGCCGGCGCGATCCTGAAACCGGAGGATCTGGGTCAGCAGCAGGAGCGTTTTGAAGTCTGAATATATTCCGGAGGTTCTATGAAAAAGGGTATGAAAACATTGGTCTGGTTTACAAAAATCATTGCTGGCTGCGCGCTGTTCAGCCTGGGCTTTGCCCTGTTTCTGGAACCCAACGATCTGAACGCCGGTGGAATTTCCGGCCTTGCCATGATGCTCGTCCATCTGCTGAAGATCGGCTCCGTGGGTTTGTTTACCATGCTGATGAACCTGCCTCTGTTTATTATCGGCGGAATCAAGGTGGGAAAGAAATTTTTTATCGGTTCTCTGGCAGGTATGGCAGCCAGTTCCGTGCTGTTGGATGCATTTTCACTGCTGCCCCATCCGGTAACGGAACCACTGCTGGCAGTGCTGTACGGCGGCTTGCTTTGCGGTCTGGGTCTGGGACTGGTGTTTTCTACCGGGGCTTCCACTGGTGGCTCTGATATCATCGTGCGGCTTCTGAAGCTGAAATATGAAAATGTACCCATCGGCACCATCAGCATTGCGTTCGATGCGGCGGTGGTGCTCCTGACCGGCCTGGTGTTCTGGGATGTGTCCAAGGCGCTTTACAGCGGTGTTACCATATTCATATGCGGGCAGGTCATTGATGCTGTGGTTTACCGCTTTGACTATTCCAAGGTGGCCATGATCATTTCTTCCGAGCATGAGTGCATCGCCCGGGAAATTGGCTTGAAGCTGGACAGGGGAGCCACCTATCTCAATGGTCAAGGCTCTTTTACCGGAAACGAAGTAAAAGTTATCCTGACCGTTGTAAAAAAGCAGCAGGTGGCGGAGCTGAAGCGGCTGGTCATGGAGATCGATCCTACCGCTTTTGTGGTGGTGCAGGAAGCCCATCAGGTTCTGGGCGAAGGCTTTTCCAGATATTCCAGAGATCTGCTTTAAGAGGAGGGCGCATATGAAACGGCATTTCGTGGTTCTGGCAGGTGTTTTATGCCTGCTGCTGTGCGGCTGCACATGGATGGACGGCAGTTACCTGTCCATCACGCCCCACCAGGAGCAAAGCAGCGGCGTGCAGGCAAAGGATCGGACAGCATCCAATTATATCCAGTTGCGCGATGTGTTAAAGGATATGATCGATTCCGGCACCGAAAATGCAGTGATCAATGTGGCAGGCTACAGGCAGGATCTGGTGGACGAGGGCATTGCAAATGCCGTTCTTTATGCAATGGAGCGTTATCCGCTGGGCGCATATGCGGTGGATGAAATTTCTTATGAGGTCGGTACAGGCGGCGGCCAGCCTGCGATTTCTGTCAATATCTCCTATATTCACGGCCGCTCCGAGATCCGCAAGATTGAGGAAGTGGCAAACATGTCCGCAGCGCAGGCGTGCATTACCGATGCACTGGATAACTGTGGCGACAGTGTGGTCATCTATGTCAATGCCTATGAAGCATCTGATCTTGTTCAGGTTGTGGAAGACTATGCGAAAGAAAATCCTGATATCGTTATGGAAATGCCGCAGGTGGCGGTAGGTGTCTATCCCGATACAGGCAGCAGCCGCGTTGTGGAAGTGAAATTTACATACGAAACCAGCCGCGAAAGCCTGCGGCAGATGCAGCAGCAGGTGCGCCGTGTGTTTGCGTCAGCGCAGTTGTATATCAATTCGGATGCAGAAACGGCACAGAAATATGCACAGCTCTATACCTTCCTGATGGAGCGTTTTGACTATCAGCTACAGACCTCCATTACACCTGCCTACAGCCTTTTAACCTACGGTGTGGGCGATTGCGAGGCGTTTGCATCGGTTTATGCAGCCATGTGCCGGCAGGCAGAGCTTGACTGCCACATGGTCTCCGGCACAAGAGACGGCCAGAGCTGGTACTGGAACATCATTCACGAGAATGGAATCAATTACCATGTGGATCTGCTGCGGTGCAGTGAGAAAGGGCAGTTCCAACGCCTGACGGATGAAGCTATGGAGCGCTATGTCTGGGATTACTCTGCACATCCCCATGCGGATGAAGAAAAACCGGAAGTGACAGAATAAAAGGGGAGGGTGAAAATTTCACCCTCCTTAAAAATTTTTTAGAAAAAGTCTTGACAAATTCTGTTTTTCTGTTATAATTCATTTTGTTCGTTGCGGGCGTAGCTCATCCGGTAGAGCGCCACCTTGCCAAGGTGGAGGTAGCGAGTTCGAGCCTCGTCGCCCGCTCCATAAAAACAAGACCGACTCCTCTGGAGCCGGTCTTGTTTCTTTATCTGTGGCGATGGCTCGAACCATCAGAATCCAACAGTCCGGTGGCATGTTGGGCATCGCCGCACACAGATACGAATTGGGATTTGTCGAGCAATCTAATGTGGATAACGTAGGGGCGACCATTGGTCGCCCGCGCAGCAGAATGTTGCGAATTCGCCGAAAACCAATGCGAATGCAAAATATTCCGCTGCGCGGGCGGCGGATCGCCGCCCCTACATTCATAACTGGAACAGAACGACAAACTGAAACTTCCCTTATTCTGCCCGATGGACAGAACGCGCGGTATCAAACCCATCGGGATACCGTTTCCTCAATTTCTCGATATTCGCTTCCATAATATCTTCCAGCGAAAGTTCCAGCGCGGTTGCCGTTTCAGCCAGATACCAGCAGATATCGCCCAGCTCCTTGGCCAAGCCAGCCTTGTCCAGTTCATGACCCTGTGCCAGCCACTTTTTTACAATGTCAATGGCTTCTCCACTTTCGCCGCACAGCCCCATCACACCGTTGATCAGTACATCTTTTTTACTGAGCTGCGGATTCAGGGTTGTCATAGCAAGCTTCTGGTATTCATTAATCGTCATTGGGGACACCACCTTTCAGGAAGATTATAGCAAGCACAGCAGGAATTGACAAGTGTTGTATAATAAAAGAAAAAGTAAATGGGAGCGATGGTTATGCGTCGGCAGATAACAGGAAAGCAATTTGATGAAGAGCGTGCGCTGTATTATCTGCAGCATGCGGATGTCGTAGACTGCGTGTTTGCAGGGCCGGCTGATGGCGAATCTGCACTGAAAGAAGCTCGGGATGTGTGCGTGACAGGCTGCAGATTCTCATTGCGCTATCCGTTGTGGCATGTACAGGGTTTTAAAATGCACGATTCTACCATGGATGATAAAACCCGCGCCGCCATCTGGTATGCCTGCGGTGGTGAGATTACGGATTCTGTCCTTGGCGGCATCAAGGCTGTCCGCGAGTGCCGCAATATCAGTATTTCCGGCAGTCAGATCGTGTCGCAGGAATTCGGCTGGAAGAGCACAAACATCAGCTTGAAGGATTCTTCCGTCACAGCAGAGTATCTCTTCTTCGACAGCCGGGATGTGACGCTCGATCATGTGCAGATGAAGGGCAAATATTCCTTCCAGTACATGCAGAATCTGACCATCCGTGACTCCTATCTGGACACCAAGGATGCTTTCTGGCACAGTAATAACGTGACGGTTATCAATTCAACCTTAAAGGGCGAGTATCTGGCATGGTTCTCTGAGAATCTGACCCTGATCGACTGCCACATCACCGGAACCCAGCCCCTGTGCTACTGCAAGGGATTGAAGCTCATAAACTGCACCATGGAAAGCACGGATCTTTCCTTTGAGTATTCCGAAGTGGAGGCCGACGTGCGGGGACATGTGGATTCTATCAAAAATCCCAAGTGCGGACATATCACCGTTGATTCCGTGGGTGAAATCATACGGACGTCCGATGTGGTTATGGAATGCACAGGAGAAGTACATATCCGGGCATAAAAAGCTGCCGCAGTTCCTTACGAACTGCGGCAGTTATGTTTTACAGATTATACGCCGAACAGGATCCAGATCAGGATGTAGGCGGGAACGATAGCAGACAGGGTGAAAGGAATACCGATTTTGAAGAAGTCACCGTTCTTCACGTCGTAGCCTTCCTTGCGCAGAATGCCGATACCTGCAATGTTGGCGGAAGCACCGATGGGGGTGCAGTTGCCGCCCAGAGTAGCGCCGGACAGCAGACCGAAGTACAGGGCAGTGGAATCAATGCCCATCTCCATGGCGATACCGGCGATGACGGGGATCATGGTCGCCACGTAGGGGATGTTGTCGATAAATGCGGAAATCAGCACGGAAGCCCAGACAATGATGGTGTACATCAGGAAGGGGCTGCCTGCGCCCAGCTTTGCCAGCAGCTGTGCCAGCGCATCGATGACACCCATGTTGGAGATGCCGCCGATCATCAGGAACAGGCCAACCAGAAGACCCAGAGTTTCCAGATCGATGGCCTTCAGGGGGCCGGTGATGGCATCCAGATTTTTCTTGGTTGCATAATTGTAGATCAGGCCGATGACCAGCAGGGCGGAGCAGATCAGAGGGATACATCCAGTTTGAAGTCACCGGTGTGGAGAATGGTTCCAACAGGTGTGCGGATGGCGATCATGCAAGCATCTGCAATGGAGTGGTTGGCACGGATGAATTCGCACTTGAACACACCCAGCTTCAGAATAGTTCCCGCCTCTACGGTATTGAGATTGCAGGAGCTGAGGATTTTGTGTTCCGCCAGCTTGTTTTCGAGAATACCAAGGGTCAGTCTTGTACCGTATACAGGTGCGTTAATCAGCTTTAAAAGGTAGGGAAGACCGCCGATGTGGTCCTCGTGACCGTGGGTCAGAAGAATACCCTTGATTCGGGAAGCGTTCTTTTCGAGATACGTGAAATCGGGGATGACAAGGTCAATACCAAGCATATCCTCGTCGGGGAACGCAAGTCCGCAGTCGATGATGATCATGTCGTTTTCGTGTTCAATAACAGCGATGTTCTTTCCGATCTCGTGA
Organism: Oscillospiraceae bacterium; assembly: GCA_017537045.1. The sequence goes on from JAFYLN010000134.1 coordinate 17,828, forward strand.
AGACCGCCCAGCATCATGACTTTAACTTTACTGTCGTGTTTTTTAGTTTGTTTAAGGGGACAGATTTATAGTTTATATCAATGAAGGTATTCTTTTTTGCGTAACTGTTGTAAATTCTGTCTGCTTCGCCAAACATAAAGAAAAGCATTAACAGACAGAACATAA
>JAFYLN010000135.1 GCA_017537045.1 Oscillospiraceae bacterium
CCTCTATTGGCTCGTACGCAGCCCGTCACGATGGAATCGTCGGGGCGGGCTGCTTGTTGATAACCGAGGTGTAGCGCAGTTTGGTAGCGCGTTTGGTTCGGGACCAAAAGGCCGCGGGTTCGAATCCCGCCACTTCGACACGTGTGAAACCCTTGGATTTCCAAGGGTTTTTCTATTTTGATTGTTATGCTGTCCTCACTTTTGAGGGCAGTTTTTTGTTGAAAATCGGTGGTTTGTCACAAAGGTGGCATAAAATGCGGTTTTCAAGAGCCCGCAAAGCCAGTAAAATCAAGGAGTTGCGGGTTTGGCCTCTGTCACAGCGGTGTCACAGAAGGGGATGAAACATGCCATCTATCGCGCTTCTAGCGGCTTCGATATCTTCGTTTTGCGTATGAACGTAACGGTCTTGTAGTGTTGCCAGGTCAGCATAGCCTCCGATGGCCTGAAGGGTCTTCACGGGTATCTGGGCGCGCTGTGCGAAGGTCATGTAGGTATGGCGGAAGATGTGCGGCGTGGCTCCATGAAGGTCTATCGTGCGCTCAATGCGCTGCCACATGCGGATGAACGTCTTTTCGGAGATAGGACTTGCCGTGCTGCCAACTACATAGCAATCCTTGTCTCCGGGAATGAGCCATTGCCGCAGCGCGGCGGGAATGGGAATCTGACGGATGCCCGCTGCTGTCTTGGGTGTGGATATCTGCGGTAGATTCCCTTTGTAGGTGACGCCGCGAAGTACATGGATTGTCCCTCCATCCCAATCAATATCGCCCCAACGGAGTCCCAACACTTCATTGCGACGCATGCCGGTGTATATCAGAAGCACCAGCATCATGCGGTCACGTTCCTCTGTGAGCATGTGAAGGTGGGTGATGATATCCGCCAGCTCTGCTGTGGTGAGGGCATTGCGGGTGGCGACCTTACGCGAAGGATTCCGCAGGCGTTTGCTTCGGGCAGGATTGCGCGGCAGGAGGCCATCTTCCACCGCACATTCCAGAATCATCCCCAGTACCATGACCATTTCGTGAATGGACTTGCGAGACATGTCGGATCTGCTGTTCATAAAGCGCTGAACGTCATCAATGGTGATGGCACTGACGTCCATTTCTCCGAAGGTGGGAATGAGGTGTTTCTTCAAAACGGAGGCGTATTCACGCAGAGTGGTGTGCTTCAGGTGATTTTCCTTGTACAGCGCCATCCAGTTCCGGGCATACGATTGGAAAGCGTGTGTCTTTCTGTCGCGCATGGGGTTGCCGGAGGCAGCGTGCTGCATTGTCAGGCGGATGACATTATCAATCAGCTCCCGCTGTGTGCGTCCGGTAACCCATTGAACTTCATTTCCCAGGGTGATGCGCTGTCGAATTCTTGTTGTCATGGTGGTTCCTTTCCTCCATGACACTGGAAGTTGATGGAGTTGTCAAAGAGCATGCGGCAAAATGACGCCGCTGATACCATTGTAGCGCAGGGCGGATGTTTGTCAAGTGCTATGCTGTCAGTGCAAAAAGGCCTTTTGGTTACATCTTTTGAACAACTTTGAAGCAGCTTTTTATCGACTTCCATACGATTCCAAATCAACTCTATAACAACTTTCAATCAAAACGGCAGCCGGTGCCTCCACCGACTGCCATTGTTTGTATAGAGTGACAAATGCTTCACGGAATCATGTCCTGAAATGCTAATCGGATGACATAGGCTTCCTGGGCAATGGGTGCTTGTGCGGGCAAGGTGATGTGCATCCCTTCGTTATCCTGTTGATACGCCAAAGGACGCATATCGGTTTTGCTCGTGCCAATCAGGTGCACACTTGTCAGCTTATCAAGGCGGGCATTTCCGGCACTTAATGCATGCAACGATACCTGACCGGACTCCGGCCAACCCAGGATGGTGGCATACAATATGGTGCTGTCTTTGCTTCGGGTGTAGCGGATGTCGGCGGCGGTACCGGTCACCATATCGCTGAAATGGTCGCTGCCCATTGGGGTGGGACCTTCTCCGTAGACCTTCCATGCACGGGTGGCGTAGACTGCCTCGCCGTTACGCGCCAGCCAGGAGCCCAGGCGGAGCAGCAATTCCTTCTGCTCCTCCGGGAAAGAACCATCCGCATCAGGACATACATTCAGCAGGAAACTGCCATTCTTGCTGATATGATCCATCAGGGAATGCACCAATTCATGGCTGCCGTAGAGTTTGATGGGATTGGTATGGCACCAGGTGTGGGGGCTGATGGAGTCATCCGTGAGGTAATAGTTGGCGAGAAGACTAGTCGGACCTCCACGCTCATAATCCTGTACGGCGCAGTCCCAGGTGAGGCCGCCCTTGGCGGTGGCGACCACCTCCTTGCCCCATTCCAGCGCACGGTTGTAATAGTATGCAAGGAACTCCAGTCGCACGTTTTCATCGATGTTCCACAATCCACTGTCCTGCCAGAGGACATCCGGCCGATAGCCGTCGATGACCTCCTTGAGCTTTTCCAGATAGAGGTGCATCTTTTCTGTCCAGTCGTTCTGGTACAACAGCCGCTTCAGGCTTTCATCGGTTTGCGGCGGGGCATCGGTGAAATAGTCACCGGTGACAGAATACTGATGGTGCATGGATACCAGCGTTTTCATGCCCTGCCGTCGGATGGCATCCGTCAGCAGACCCACCAAATCCAGCTGTGGGCCAAGGCGACCGGCATTCCATTCGTTGCAGCGACTGGGCCAGTTGGAGAAGCCGTCGCTGTGCTCTGCTGCGGGGCCTGCAAAACGCGCGCCGCTCTTTGCGAACAACTCCGCCCACTCATCCGGGTCAAAGCGTCCGCCATCCCTCTTGAGTCGGGGTGCGAACTGTACATAATTCCCTTGCTTGTCGTATCCGCCCAGGATGAACTTCTCGTATCCCCACTCTGTATGCGGGTCACCGTAGGTTTCAACGTGATGCTTGTAGTGGTCAGTACCCTTCTCATACATCCATTTAGCATACCACTCGCTGCCAAAGGCGGGCACACTGTAGGGGCCCCAGTGAAAGTAGATACCAAACTTTGCGTCCATGAACCATTCCGGCGCAGTACCGCCAGGATTGTGACGGTTGACGGATTCCCAGGTAGGTTCGTAATGTGTCATCGGCTTGCCCTCCCGTTATTCGTACATCCCCCGCACCTTATCCAGGTACGCCTTGAACCCCTCCACCGCATCATCAGGGTACGTCAGCTTGACCCGCTTGCCGAAGCCAAGCAACCAACCATAGAACAGGTCGCTAATTTCCACATGGGCCGTCACGGAGAAGTGCCGGTCATCCACCTTGGCATAGATGGCGTCCTTCGTGCCGAACCGTTCTACCGCCGTATCCAGCAGCGGATTGATAAAGCGTATCGTCACCAACTGCTGCTTGCCGCCGTACATGCCGAAGACCCGCTGTGCATAGGTGCGGATGTCCACATCCTTGAAGAACTCTTCGCCCGTGCGCGGCTCCCCTGTCAGGGATACTTCCTTCATGCGGTCTATGCGGTAGGTACGCGGCTTCTTGTAGCGGTCATCCACTGCGAGCAGATAGTAATTACCCTCGTTGATGAGCAGCGCATAGGGACTGACGATGTATTTGTCACCGTGGCGGCGCTCCACTTCATTGCTGACATTGCTGATTTCGTGCTTCAGGTATTTGAAACTGACCTTCTCCGGCTTGTGCGGCAAACCGTTCATGCGGCGGCTCATGGCGTCATTGATGACAGCGATACTGTTGAGCACATGCTTGTTGTTGGTCTTCACGCGGTCAGTGAGGAAAGCATTATGCCGGATGCGCTCCGCCTGGTGTTCGCTGACGAAATCACATACGACCTTCACCAGGCGTTTCGCCTGTCCTTCGGTAACGAACTTGGCGGAGTAGATGCACTCTGCCAGGAGGCGGATGTCGTTCAGGTCAAAATGCCGCTGCCGGACATAGAACCCTTTCTGATGCGGGTCATAGACCACCAGCTTCAGCTCGTCGTCGGTATCGTCCTCCAGCATTTGGTCAGCGTCCTCAATGGAGCAATCCTCCTCCATCATCAGGGCGACCTTGTTGACTTCTTTGATGTCGCGGTAGATGGAGCGGCGCTCTGCTTCAATGCCGTGTTCCTCCAGGAAGGCAACGATTTCCGGCGCGGTAGCAATGTGGTTCTCGTCTGTGCTCTTCAGAAGGTATTGCAACACCACATAGGGCTTGATTTTCTGATTAGGCTTTTTGCCGCGTGTAGAGGCGGCCATCATCTCTGCCATCATCGCTGCTCCTTTGCTTACACGGAGAAAAGAAGGTTCATCTGTTTGTGGGGGAGGTTTTACCGTTTTCTCAGCCTGCGAGAAAATTAGGAAATACTTCAGCCCGTTGCTCACCACCGCCATCTCCAACTGATAGAGACCCTTTTCCTGCAGGGTGATGCGGCCAACAGACCATTTTCAAGGCAGCCTTCTGATGATGCCTCCACCGTTATCCTTCAACCATTTTCTCTGCACCTTATACCCAGGCAGTACCTTTTCCACTGCCGCCCAGAACCGTGGGGAGTGGTTGAGTTCCTTACGATGGCAGAGCTCATGGACAACCACATAATCACGGACATCTTCCGGGCAAAGCATCAACAGGCAGTTGAAATTTAGGTTGCCCTTACCAGAACATGAGCCCCAGCGGCTTTTCTGTGCCCGAATCGTGATGCGGTCATAGGATACACCAATAAGCGCGGCAAAGCGGGAAATGCGTCGAGGAAGGTCGGCTTTTGCTGCTTCCGCCAACTGATGCAGTTGCTCCATAGTAAATGCGGCTTCTGAAGGTTGCTGCCTCTGTTGGATGATAGCAAGATGCTTCTCCATCCATTCAGACTTTGATTCAACGAAGCGTTGTATATCCCCGTCCGCCATCCGTAGCGGCGCTCGAACAATGATGCGGCCATCGCCCTTGATCTGGATGGCGATTGTTTTTCTATTGGAGCGGATACGCAACGATGCAGCGTCCGGGATGGCTCTGCTCCCGGAACAGGATCAGTGTGGAAACGCTCAGCTCGCAGATGACGATGCCGAAGGCATCCAGCAGCTCGCCGCGCATGCAGTAACCGCAGTTGACATCCTTCATAACGATCCCTCCTGTGTGGGGTTTCTTCATTATTTCGCTTATTCCTTTCGGACGCAAGGGGGAGGCGGATGACGCAGAGCCGATGCTGCTCCTTCGTATCCCTGCGGCAGATCTCCGGGGGCAATGCATCTGCCGGATGCGTTACTGTTCCGCGTATGACCGGGGGGAACACCCGTAGGTCTTGTGGAAGGCTGAATAGAAGTAGCTCAGATTGTTGAAGCCCGCCATGAATGCAATGTCCGTGACGCTGTGCTGCCCCTGCTGCAGAAGCTCCGCAGCATATTCCAGGCGCAGGGTGTTGATGTACCCGGTGGGCGTGGTCTTCAGGTGCTGCCGGAACATTCGCCCCAGATACTCCTGCGAGTAAGGGCACAGCTCCTTCATGCGGGAGAGGCCGATGACATAATTCTCCCGCAGACGCATGGCTTCAGCAAGCCGTGCAAGCCACGGAGGGATCAGCTGCGGCGCATGAACGCATGTGCTGCCGCTGCGTCCCAGCAGATACAGCAGCCGGGGAAGTATTGACCGGAACAGCGGAAGCCGGACGTCCTCCTCGGCATGAAGCAGGGCGTCCAGCTGCTGTTCAACATACGACAGGTCGCCGCCCTGCAGCGTCAGGTGCGGCGGCAGCGGTGCGTCAGGCAGCGGAAATCCTGTATATGCCAGCGCCTGCTCAAGCTCTGCCATAGGGAAGCCGAGGGAGTACATCGTCAGGTCAAAATACTGGATGGGAGAAAAGGAATGTGCATCATCCGGGCGGATCAGCACCAGCGAACCCCTCTCCAGCATGTGGTGCTGTCCGTTGATGCAGTGGATGCCCCTTCCGCGCCTGATATAGAACAGCTCGCCGAAATTGTGGCAATGGAGCGGGTATGTCTCGTCTGCGCTGCACTGCCTGATGATCGACACACCGGCAGCCTGCTGCTGCGGGGTGAGAGAAAGGCGCGGTATGGTCATGAGAATCCACCTCCTGAATGATGTCAATATACCACATGTGGCGGATAAAATGCAAGTGGCGCGCCGTACACCATATGGTATAATGAAAGAAAAAGCAAGGAGGCATATCGGATGATATACTTCAGCATACTGGACTATGGCGCGCAGGAGGGCATTCTGTGCACCGCTGCGATCCAGGCAGCCTTTGACGCGGCGGATGCGGACTGCGGCACGGTGGTTATTCCCCGGGGCGTGTTTACCACGGGTACGATCGACATGAAGGGCGCGTCGCTGCTGCTGGAGAAGGGCGCGGTGCTGCGCGGCTCCGGGGATATCCGGGATTACCGCGACTTTGGCTTTGTGCACAACGAGATGAAGCAGGTGCTGTCCCTGCTGTACAGCCAGGAGAACGACCATATCCGCATCAGCGGCGAGGGTACCATCGACCTCAACGGCAGCGCGTTCTTCGACCTGAACCAGCGCGAGGTGCCGGCCTCCTTCCCGGAGCTGACGGCGGAGCAGCTGGCCCAGTGCACGGCGAAGATCGGTGTGCGTCCGACGCAGCCCATCTTCTTTTACCGCTGCCGGAACGTGACGCTGCAGGATGTCACTATCCTGGACGCCTCCAACTGGACGCTTTCCTTCAACGACTGCGAGGACGTGCGCCTGACGGACCTGACCATCCGCACCAGCCAGGTCATCCCCAACAATGACGGCATGCACTTCTGCGGCTGCCGGCGGGTGCTGGTGCGGAGCTGCACGGTGGTCAGCGGCGATGACTGCATCGCCCTTTCCGGCATCACGGACTGGAACATCCCCTGCGAGGATGTGACGATCTCCGACTGCGTGCTGACCTGCTCCTCCAAGGCCATCGTGCTGGGTTATATGCACAGCGTGGTGCGCAATGTGGTGATCTCCAGCTGCATCATTCGCGACAGCCACCGCGGGCTGTGCATTATGTCCTCCACGAAGACCGGCCTGGTGGAGCATGTGCTGGCGGAAAACATGCGCATCGAGACCCGCGTCCGGGCGGGCAACTGGTGGGGCAACGGCGAGCCCCTGTGCTTCTTCGCCCTGCACCACCACAATGAGAACTACCTCCATGCCATCCCCGACAGGGAATGGCCCGTCAATATCCGCGACATCCACCTGCGCAATATCAGCTGCACGGGCGAGAACGCCTGCGCCATCGTGGGTGACGGCGGCAGCGTGCAGCAGGTGACCATCGACGGCCTGACCTACGAGCGCATGCCGGCTGCCAATGTGCGCCTGAAGGGCGAGGGCGTGATCGATGTTTCGCCCGCGCAGGAGCAGGTGACCGCCCCCCGCGATGCCTGGCTGCTGGTGCAGGGCTGCCGGGATGTGACGGTGCGCAATGCATCCGCCGCTGACGAAAACGGCGAGCCCCTGAAGATCCATATGGCCTGATACAGAAAACCGCCGCTGTCTTTTCCATGGACCGCGGCGGTTTTTTCCTGCTCTTCCTTTTTCTTTACAGACGGAGTGTCAGCAGCTCCAGGCTGTTGTCCCGGCAGCAGCTGAAGGCATTTTCCCCGGGCAGCAGGTGTGCGCCGAGTTCCAGCACATAGCGGAAGGCATATGCACCTCCGCACAGACGGCGGAAGTTGGTGTCCCACTTGTTGTTGGTCAGCCAGCTGTACACGCCGGATTGCGGGATGCTGTCCGTGCTGTAGTGCCACAGGTTCAGGCTGTCAAAGTGCATCAGGGGCGCATCCAGGGTCGTCAGGGACAGGGCGGTATTTTCGCCCACGCAGACTGCGCCATCGCCGACGCAGTAGTAATCCGTGCAGGTACCGGAGATCTGGTCAACGCCGGGCCGCAGGAACAGGCCGGCCTTGTCCACATGCCATACTCCGACAGGGGCGAAGGGGAAGGCGGCGTAGAGGCCCTCCGGGTCGTCCTCATGCTGCTTGTGGACGCAGACGGTCATAGCGATCTGCGGCAGATCCGTATACAGGGCGTACTTGACGGTGTATTTCAGCGTGCCGCGCACGGCGTAATCCACCGTCAGGCAGGTGCGCACAGGGCCGTGCTCCGTCACGCGGACGGCGGTGACCCGGCCCTGCTCCGTTTCGCCCCTCTGCGGGATGCGGGGCTGGAAGTTGTAGCCGCCCACCGCCCAGCGGTTGCCGCCGGGGAAGACCTGGTACACCGGCGCACCCAAGCCGCAGGAGCCGTCCAGGAGGGATGCGCCCGTGCTGCGGTCGGTCAGGGTGTGTATGCCCTGCATTTCGTCCCAATGCAGCTCGTACCAGGGATTGGTGAAGCAGCCGTCCGGCATTTCCGGCGTTTCTTTACCTGTGCTGCCGGGCACCAGACGCAGTGTACGCTCCTCCAGCGGGGCCATCTCCAGCACGATGCAGACCTCCGTGTTCCGCAGGCTCTGCACCAGTTGGCAGGGGTATTTCCGGCCGCCTTCGTCCACTACGCATACGCCCTGACGGACTTCCGGCTCCTCCCAGGCATAGATGGGCAGGGCGGCAGCGGCGCGCACAGGGTGATCACAGGGGTTGATGACCCGGAAGGTCAGGGACTGGCCGACGCAGAATTCGCCCTCGCCCTTTGCCTGGAGCACATCATCCAGGGCCGCGCAGGCCATGGTGTCCGCCTGTACGGCATAAGCGGCCTTGCGGGCGAAGGTCTGCCCGACGATCAGATCGCACTCTGCGGCATGGGAATGTCCCCAGGTATGCTCCGAATAGAGGATCAGCTGCCGGCGGATGTCATCGCGCCGGTCAGCGCTGACCGCCCGGCAGTCCGGGTCGAGCTGTTCGATGGTGCGCAGGCTGCGCTGGGCGTTGCGGAACAGGGCCGTCTCCAGCGGGGTGGAGGCCACGCCGTCGGACCACCAGTCGTTCCAGTCACCCCGGCAGACGGGAATATCCGCCGCCTCCTTCTCAAAGGCTGCGAAGAAATCCGTCAGCGTCGCCGTGTGCAGTCGGATCCGGTCGCCGTGCTTCTCGTTCCAGCGGGCAATCAGATCGCAGTACGCGTCGGTCGCGGGGCTGTTGTCGGTATACATGCCCGAGCCCATCAGCGGCAGGACGGAGAAGGGATAGCCCTGCGCTTCCAGGCCCTCCAGCAGGGCCGTCAGCTTCTCTTCCGCCACGGAGATATTCTGCACGTTGACATAGCCGCCCTGGGCGTTCATCACTACGCCGGGGATACCTGCATTTTCACTCCCCTGCCAGCCGGGGATCAGCCCCAGCAGGTTCGCCCGGTGATAGGGCAGGCCGTTCCACACCAGCAGGCGGTCGCCCCGGTGCGTTTCCCACCAGAAGGGCTTCAGCGGGCCACCCAGCGGATAGCCGCCGTGGTGCTGATTGATGTTCGTGCACAGGCAACGGACCCCGGCGTCATACAGCTGCTGCGCCGCCGGCCATGACAGCCCGTTGATGTCGCTGGCCATGGCGGTGTGCAGCGGCAGATTGTGAGTGCGGCAGAAATCCGTGGTACGGCTGATCGCGGCCTGCAGGGTGGCTTCGTCGGGCAGCTCTGTCAGGTGCAGGTAGAAGGCGGTCACTTCGATATCGCCCCGGCGCACAGCCGTCAGGAAGGCATTGCGTTCTGCTTCCGACGCTGTCTCCCAGAACTGCTCCACCGCCCAGAAGCCCTCGCAGGTGAAGCGGAACCGCTCCTGTCTGCGCCGAAGCTGCTGTGCGCTGGTACCGGCCAGCTCTACCGCCTGCCGGACGAACTGTGCATGGTAGCGGCTGATGACCTCCTGTCGGTGGGTATATCCCACATCAATGTGACTGTGCTGGATGATGTAAACGTCCCATTTGCGCATATGCGTCCCTCCCGGTACTCGATACCTCTATTCTACCACATCCAATCTCCTGTTGTCATACGGCATATTAACGGAGGATGTGCTATATTGACAGGCTGATGCTCTTTCCGGTAGGGAAAATAAGTTTGCGAACTTGTGAAAATGGACGCTTTCCTCAGTTTTTCTGACTTTCAGAACACTCAATGTGGTACTTGCACTCAAAAAAGTGGCCGCAGCCATTTTTCGATACTCCGTACCGTAGAATGCGGAGTTTCCAACAGAAAAAACTTTGCCATGTGCCGCTTTCCCTACGGGAGCCAAATTTGCTTTCCACGAAATTTTATAGTAAAATAGTAGTAGATAAAGGGGCAGTGCCTCAAGGGAGTGAAATGAAAAATGATCTTTACACCACTAAATCATCTGCGTGGTATGTAGCAGCACCGCTCAAGTATTCCTAACAATCCATATCATGATCAGCATATTAAGGAATTCACCGAGTATATGGATGATACCGTTACGCAGCTTCAGCTACATTATGATGGCATCTTCATGAAACAGAACGAAATCATCGAAACACTTGTTCAGCGAGTAGAAAAGTTGGAACAGAATGCCAACATCAAGCGCAATCCATTTGAGGTGGACATCGTAGCCACCAAGGAATCTTTAGAGAAGTTGAAGAAAGCAATCCTTGGCATCTTCCGATAAGTAATATCTTTTCTAAAAGGCAAAGGCAGCAGAAACGATCTGCTGCCCTTTACGTATAATCATTTGACAAAGTCATCTTGTTCATTTTCGCAGGATCTTTTCCATAGGCTTGCCCTTGGCCAGTTCATCCACCAGTTTGTCCAGATAGCGGATTTCCTGCATCAGCGGATCCTCGATCAATTCTACCTTGATGCCGCAAATGCTGCCTTTAATCATCTTCCTGTTGGGATTCAGGGCAGGCGCATTACGGAAGAAATCTCCATAAGACAGATCTGATACGAGTCGTGCTTCAATTCCCTCGGAAGTATAGCCCGTGAGCCAGGATGTTACTTCCAGCACTTCGCTTTTTGTCCGTCCCTTGCGCTCAGCCTTAGCAATCAGCATCGGATACACCTTGGCAAAAGACATGGCAAATACTTTTTCGTTTTCCATGACGTTACCTCACTCCAGGCCCTGAAAACCATCCACATATTGCTGAAGTCTTTCCACAAAGGCACCCATGTGATAGCCATCGCAGACCGCATGATGCACCTGAATGGCCAGGGGCAGGAGGCGTCTTCCGTCCCGCTCAAAGAACTTGCCCATGGTGAAAATCGGAAGCAAGAACTTGCCGTCATCAAACACGTTGATATTGAAGGCAGTGAACTCCAGCCAAGGCACCATGGAAATGTTGAAAGAATTGGCGGGCGTACCTTCCTTCGGAGCAAAGCGCGTGGATTTGGAGTATTCCTCCGCATCCACTTCATAGCGCTTCAGGAATTCTGCATAGTCCTCGGAAAAGTAAGACCAGATGCCGGAGAAGTTCTTATTTTCCTTGTTGAATACGGTGTACATCGGGTGCATGTCATCATAAATACCAGGACCGTCCGGCGTCAGAACTGTCCGGAATTCCGGCATATCATTGACTGTCTTAGTCAGCAGCCAGATCATAGCCGGGTACAGCTTCTGCCCTTTCAGGTTCGTAATGTCGATATTGACTACAGCGGAGTAGGTACAAACCACTTCCTTGATGAAGTGTTCGTAGAATTCCTTCCGCTCCCAATTTTCCATGTCGATGAGTTGAAGGGCCATAATATTACCTCACACGATGGTTTTCAATACTTTATAGGTTAGCCTCAATCAGAGGCATTTTCGATCATTGATTCTCGCAGCAATTGAGGCGGCAGCGGCCCTTTTCATATTACGTTGCCGTGTTCGTCCCGAAACCTATCCCCACATACGCAGAAGGGAACAGACCACCAAGGCGTGGCTGTTCCCTATTTGTGTATCAAACTTTCGTGCCGTCTTCGAACTCAAAACCGAAGAAGTATTTTGCGCCCAGTGCTGCAGCGATCTTCTCCATCTCTTCAGCAGTGAAAGAACCGCGCTTCATGCGCTGATTCAGGTTTGCCGGAGACGTTCCAATCTCACGGGCAAGCGCGGCCTGACTCATGCCCTTATAGGCCAGAGCCATGCTGATTTTCTGCTCAATCGTCATGATAATCACCTCACCGGGATTATATCACAGTTTGCTCAACAAATCAATCAGTTAACGATAATGATGCAGCGATGAAGAAAATTCACTGTAAAGTTAATTTGCGTATTGACTTTCTTAAACGGATAGTGTATAATATTAACTGTAGAGGGAATGAGCCCTCAAAACAAAAGGAGGAACTCAACAATGTGCGACCCCAACATGGAAGCAAAAGTCCACGAACTGATGGAACTGAAGCGGATGAAGGAAGAGCTTGAAGCCGAAATCGCCGCCGCAGAAGACGCCATCAAGGCAGTCATGGGAGACGAAGAGCTCCTGACCGCTGGAGCATACAAGGTCAGTTGGAAGACCTTCACCAGCAGCCGGGTCGATACCACTGCCCTGAAGAAGGCGCTGCCGAACATCGCCGCCCAGTACACCAAGACCACCACCGCCCGCCGCTTCTCCATAAACTAAAAGCCGGAACACCTACCACAGCATTCCGGCAAACGCCCCACGAATAACGACCAAGAAACCCGGGGAGCACTTCATTCTACCACACTTGGAGTGCTCCCCGCAAGATGAAAGGAGCACAAAATGGACATTTACGCAGCCGTTACCGACCGCATTATCGAACAGATGGAGCAGGGTATCATCCCCTGGCAGAAACCCTGGATTTCCAACAGCAAGGCCATCAGCCATGCGACCGGTAAACCTTACAGCCTTCTCAATCAGTTGATGCTGGGTCGCCCTGGTGAATACCTCACTTTCAAACAGTGCCAAGCGGCTGGCGGCAAGGTGAAGAAGGGGGCGAAGTCCTCCATGGTGGTCTTCTGGAAATGGATAGAGCAGGAAGACGAAGAAACCAGAGAGACCAAGGAAGTCCCGTTCCTGCGTTATTACAACGTCTTCCACATCGACCAATGCGAAGGCATCACCGCCAAGCATACCACCGAAGCTGCCTTCCCTGATGGGGCTGAAGTCCTGGAAGCCGCGCAAGAAATCGTGTACGACTACCTGGGCCGCACGGGCGTGAAGCTCTCCCACACCGAAGGCGACCAAGCCTTCTACCGTCCTTCCACTGATGAAGTGGTGCTCCCCATCCGCAAGCAGTTTGTCAGCACAGCGGAATACTACAGCACCGTCTTCCACGAACTGACCCACAGCACCGGACATCCCTCCCGGTTGAATCGGCTGGCGCGGCCTTCCTTCTTTGGAACGGAAGACTACAGCAAAGAAGAGCTCGTCGCAGAGATCGGCGCGGCCACCTTGGTCAACCATGTCGGACTTGAAACCTCCGGCAGCATCCGCAACAGCGCGGCCTACATCCAGAACTGGCTGAAGGTTCTGAAGGATGACAAGCGCTTCATCGTCAGCGCTGCGGGCCGAGCCGAAAAAGCCGTCAACCTGATTCTGAACCAGTAAGGACGAAAGCCCCGGCGGGGAGCAATCCCCGTCGGGCATGGAGGGACATTATGACCTGGGAAGATGATTTCATGTGCGTCACCCAGAGCGCATTTAGTGAAATGCGGCTACTGGTCGAAGGTGCTATCGTGGTTTATGAGGAGGACGCTGGCATCCTTTGCCGACTGGCGCGGGAAGCAGAAAAGTACGACGCGCTGCGAGCATTGAACGATGTCGGCACAGCGCTGTATGAGTTCCGGCGTCATTTGAAGCAGCTCCAGGAAGCACACCGCAAAGAGGAGCTCCGGCTGAGCGAAGAACAGGCGTAAAATCAAACAAACGTAATCACTACCAGAATTTCGGCTGAAATGCCGTGCCGATTTTCCTGGGGTTGCGAGCCCTAAAAAGTGTAATTCGGGCATTTCAGCCTTTCTTTTACAACAGGAGGGCAAACGATGATTTATGGATATGCGCGTTGCTCCACGAATGAGAGCAAGCAGGATATCAACAGGCAGATAAAGGAACTGAAGACGGCGGGCGCTGACGAGGTTATCTTCGAATATGAGCACGGCGATGCTAGGACGAAGAAGGAACTCAACATGCTGCTACAACTGGCCCAAGCAGGGGACACCATCATCACCCTTGAAGTGAGCCGCCTGAGCCGCAGCACACAGCAACTCTGCGAACTGATTGACATAATACGGGAAAAGCGGCTGCGACTGGTCATCATGGGCAGCATTACCATTGACTGCCGGGAGGGCAAGGCTGACCCTATGAGCGAAGCCTTCCTGCAAATGGCGGGAGTGTTCAGTCAGTTGGAACTGGCAATGATTCGCGCACGGGTGAAGTCGGGGATGGAGAACGCAAAGGCCAAGGGTAAGAAGATCGGGCGGCGGCCTACTACCAAGGAGGATATACCTTCTAACTTTCTGAAGCACTACGCCATCTTTATGGAGGGTAAGATGAATGTGTCGGAACTGGCGCGGGTGTGCGGGCTGAGTAGGCCGACGGTGTACAAGTATTTGAAGATGATGGAATAAAGACGGCCCCTGCGACGATAAGTCGCAGGGGCTTCGCTGTTGGTAAGTTTTAGTATGGATTTGCTCGTGCTGTATCAGAGAACAGCAATGTCAAAGTATCTACATCGGCTGTTCCGGTTTGTTTGAGGCCATTGGCTTTTTGAAAGAGTTTGACACGTTCTGTAGTGGTTGCATTATACCGGTCACTTATTGTAGCTCCAGCAGAGAAATACCCCAATTCCTGCAGTCGTTCTTTCATAGAAATAACTCTTTCACCCTTGTCACCTTGCTTTAGTGGATCAGAAATGCTAACAGGTGATGTATTTTGCGAATTTAAACGTAACCACATGGCAGGGCGAACTGGATGATCAATATCAACCGGTGCTAATGAACACCCCTCCTTAAACCACGCGTCAGAGAATAGATGATTCTGACCATTACTTTCTGGTGTACGAGTCCACCAATCCATAGCGCCATTCGACAATAGGTCATAGTACGCAGTAGCTTCTTCGTATTTTAATATAAAAACGCGGTCTTTCGTGATTGTTCCATTGTTCACCGTTCTTTTGAAATTTGGTTCTTTCCCTGTGTTGTTATTTATTGTCTCGCAGATCAGTGCCCTCTCTTCCTCTGTAAAACTGTTTTGCAGGAAAGAATCATTAAGCCATTTTCGTAGATCACAATCAGCCCATATAACATTTGTCTGTTTTGAATGGTAGGCTTTATTGCATACGGGGCTGTCGGATATCACCAGCATTCTTCCATTAGTAATATCAAGAACCTTCCACTGATATTTGCCATAAGTGATTGTATCACCGACCTTGGCGTTCGTCAGTTCAGAATTTTCGTGAACGAACAGATCGTTTGGGTTACCGGCAAAATCGGTGATAGCACAGAATACCGCCCATACCGCCGTATCGTTCACGTTCTTGTATGTATCCCAATCAAAGGGGAGCACATATGCTGCTATTTCCATATCTTCAACGATATTGCTTTTCCCATAATAGAAGCCATAGTAGATATCATCATCTTCGGTTTCCATCAGGATTTGCTCAACGTTCTTGTTACCAATCGTCCATGTAAGAACCTGAAACACCTTTGCTTTTGACACATAAATCAGCTTGTCACCATAATCATTTGGGCGTTTCTTATATTGCTTCAGATCAAAGTTACTGTCAATGAAGCTCTCGTTTGGAAGCCCCGACTGCTGTTGGCCAGTAAAACAGGAATCGAACTCAGACAATGCAGCCTTGCTCTTTTTAGCGATGGAATACTCTTTCTTGAGTGCAGTATAGACAAACGCTTCTGTGGCAGTAGGGGTAAACTCATTATTGGTGAAAGTACCCTCTTTGACAGTCGATTCGTTCTCCCACGTTTGCTTTCCCTGACCATTGAACATACCGGCTTTCCATTCACCTGTATACTTCCATGGATTACTGGCACCAGTTTCAGTTTTGAAAGTGCCCTTGCCTTCTGGCAAGCCATTAACAACATCGCCAACATAAGAACCGACTCGATCGTATACACCTTCTGTGATATCGAAGTGTAGCGTGTAGGAATCTGCCTCCACAGTGCCAATGCCAGACATTTCGCCATTCAGCCATTGGCCGCTATAGGTTATCTTATTCTTCTGATAGTATCCCTCGAAAGTGCCATTGCCGTGAGGTCTTCCATCCTGCAGGTCACCATCATATGTTCCTGTGTAGATCTTCCCATTGAAAATGACATTGAATTGCTCTGCTGCCGGCGCTACAGTAGGTTGCGTTGCAGGCGGTACATATGTGCCGCCCTCTTCTTGACGTTTATTCTGCAAAACAATTTGCAAATATGCAATATAAGCCTCTAATTCATCGGCAGACATGGAGTGGATAGATTCTGCAGAAGCCTGGCCGGGAGCAAATACGGATGTGATTATCAAGGAAAGAGACAAAATAGCAGAAAGTAGAGCCTTTTTCATGCGGAGTTCTCCTTTTGACGATACTAATTGTGGATTACGCAACATCCTTATACCGCGTGTACACATACTCGTAAATCTGCTGACGATACCGGGAGACGCTAATGTCATCATAGCATTCCGGCAATCCAGCCCACAATGTGTCGCGGATCAAATTGTCAATGGTCGCCTTGGTTTCTTGCTTATCTGTCCAATGATCCAATTCGGAAATCTTCGCTTTCACTTTGGCCAGTAGATCCACAGCAACCTTTTTGATGGCCTGGATATCCTGTTTAGTCAGATTCTCGGTAAAGAGCAGATCATACATGGACAGCTCCTCATCAGAACTGAATCCCTCGCGGACATACCGCTGCTGTTCTTCATCCATCGAGCTTGCTAGCTCCATCAGCTCCATGAAGGTCTTCTCAATGGAAGCACGATCCTGTTCTGCGTTATACGCAGTGATGATGTCCTGATAGCGCTGATAGTAATCAATGCGGCCCGGGTTATCCCGAAGCATGGCATCTAGCCGTTGCTGGATCAGTTCATCCAGATCCCGCAGGAGCAGATTCTTTTTCTCAGCGCGGCTGAACTCACGGCGTAGCAGATCAAAGTCAATCTTGCTGATATCGAAGCGTTTGCTGACTGCCTGTTCTAGCGCATTGGGTTCAATCTGGATATACTCATTCACAATGCCGTTAATCTCGACCATCAGATCGGTATTGTCGGAGTGACTCCTGCGCTTTTGAAGCTCGCTATATATGGCAATGATTGCATTCTTGGCAGGAAGCAACTCCGCAGGAATATCATTGCGGTCGCAATACTTGGCAAGACGAATCAGCTCAGAAGCGTAGGTGCAGAAGGTTTTGCGCGTCTCCATGGACTCACACACTGCATTGGCAGCAACCTGCAGCAGTTCAATTTTGGCAAAGTCATGTGCCTCGATCAAGGCCTGCAGCTTAAACCTGCGTTGATGCAGATAGTTTATAGCCTCAATGATGACTTCGCCAATGCGGTTGACCAATTTATCCTTATCGATCGTAGGATCGGCACTTCCCCCGCCAATGTTGGCCGTGTAGTCTGCCAACGCCTTACGCAGAGCTTTCACAATGCCGATGTAGTCGATAATCAGACCGTTACTCTTGCCTGCAGCCACACGATTTGCACGAGCAATCGTCTGCATAAGAGTATGTGCCTTCAGCGGTTTGTCGAGATACAGGCAGGACAGCGTCTTCACATCGAAGCCCGTCAGCCACATAGCACAGACAAACACAATGCGGAACGGATTGTCGGCATCCTTGAATTCCTTGTCCAGCTCCCGCTTTTCCATCTTTGTGCGGTGCGGCAGGATTTCCAAGCCCCACTTCTGGAAGGTGCGGATTTCGTTCTGTTCCTGACTGATGACAACAGCCATTTCCGTTTCTTTCATCCACTTCAGCTTGCGGGCGAGTTCTTGGGCCTCCTGCTGAGTTACATGAGCAACTTGCCGCTCAAGATCAGCAATAGCTTTCTGCCAATATTTCTGGACAAGGTCGTGCATTCTGACGCAGGTCACCTTGTTCAGGCAGACAAACATGGCCTTACCACTTGTCCACAGGTCAGAATAGTGCTGCACGAAGTCGCGAGCAATAGAATCCAAACGCGCCTCCGCAGTCAGCAGATGAATCTCCTTGGCAAACTCCCTTTCCAGCTTCTCCTGCTGGTTCACATCCAGATCAGCCGCTTCAATGGCATCCATAATGCGCTCGCTGATTTCGGGATTGTCAATATCAAGAATCCGCTCACCGCGATTCTCGTAATACAACGGAACAGTCGCGCCATCTTCCACTGCGCGTTTGAAGTCATACACGGAGATGTAGCCGCCGAAAGTGCGCTCCGTGATATTGTCGTTGGATAGAAGCGGTGTGCCGGTGAAGCCTATACGTGCCGCCGTGGGCAGCAATGTCATCATGTTATCCGCAAATATGCCATACTGACTACGATGCGCCTCATCCGACATAATGATGATGTCATGGTCAGGATAGATAGGTGCTTCGTTCGACAGATTGAACTTTTGAATGAGCGTGAAGATGAAACTTGGGTTCGCGCGCAGCTTGTCCACCAGATCATGTCCGTTGGACGCGATAAACTGCGACGCCTTTGTCTGACCAAGCAGGCCACAATTCTCAAAGGTATCGCTGATCTGTGAATTCAGCTCGTCTCGATCCGTCAGAATGACAATCGTCGGGCTGCCGGTAAACTTGCGGCGGATCTTCTTGGACAGGAAGACCATCGAATAGCTCTTGCCAGAACCCTGGGTATGCCAGAACACCCCTAGCTTACCGTTATTCAGTTTGCGCGCTTCGTACGCCTTGATAGCCTCGTTGACGCCCAGGTACTGATGGTTGCGGGCCAGGATTTTCACCGTTTTTCCATCGCTATGATCGTAAAGGATGAAGTTCTCCAGCAGATCGAGGAACGTCTCCTTCTTGCAAATGCCACGCAGCACCGTTTGAAGCGCAACATTGCCTTCCTCGCCTTCAGAGAGACGCTTCCACTCATGGAAGAACTCATACTTGCTGCCCAGTGTGCCGACCTTGGCTTCAGCTCCGTTGGAGAGCACAAGGAAGGCATTATAGTAGAACAGGTGCGGGATGGTATCGAGGTAGTCGGTGTAGTTGTTGTCGTAGGCTTCCTGCACGTCCACGGTGGTGCGCTTGAACTCCATGAACAGCAGCGGGATGCCGTTGACAAAGCCGACGATGTCCGTCCTGCGGCGGTACAGGTCGCCGTGAATCTTCAGTTCCTTGATGGCGAGGAAATGGTTGGCTTCAGGGTGCTGGAAGTCGATCACAGCGGCGACCTTGGTTTCCGTTCTGCCGCCGGGCTTCTTCACCGTGACAGGGATGCCATCGCGGATAAGGAAATACTTCTCCTCGTTGATCTGCATGAGGGTGGCGGTGGACAGGTGGTGCTCCAGCTTCTGCTGGGCCTCGGTAATCTGGGCCTCGGTGATCCAGGGATTGAGCTTTTTCAGAGCAGCACGAAAATACCGGGGCAGCAGGATTTCTTTGTAGCTATTGCGCCCGAAGGTGCCGGAAGCCCCCAGCTTCTCGGTATTGTACGCAAAAGCGACATCCCACCCCAGTTCATTTTGCAGCAGACGGCCTGCGCTTTCCTGAACGAGGATATTTTCGGAGTACTCGTAGTTCATGTTTCTTCCCCGCCTTAATTCTGACCTGCGTTGATTTTACCCAGAAGCTCTTTTACTTCCGTAGAGCGTTGTACATTATCCAGCATCAGTTTTGCTAGAAGCCACATCTGGTAAATTTCGTCATACCATCTTTCGGTTTCTTCATCACTCATTGTGCTGATAACAGGGTTGTCATCGTTGTTGTGGCGCACAAACTTATGAAACATCTGGAACAAATTGCTAGACCAAGTCTTGTTCAAGCCTTCAAGAACACGCTTCTCAGGTTCAATGTTATCGGCAAGGTATTTCAAGACTCCAAGCTTTGCGTCAAGATTTCCCCTAAAACGATGGTGATTGTATTCAAAGACCTTTACGGCTAAAGACTCTTCCAAACTCTCCGCAACAATTTGCACTTCAGGCGTTGTCTTAACAAAAATGAAGACACATTCTTTTGCCACAGCCGAATAGCCAAGCTCATCAGCCAAACTCTCAATGTTTGACACCATTAAGTCAATATGATTATCGCCTCTGGACAGATACTGACTGCTGAAATTGGAGCACATTATTCGTACCTGGAAAAGGAGGTTGTAGAGATATTCCATGTAATATACTAGCATGTCTACCGAAAGGTTGTTAAATGCTGCAGAGATAGGTGAAAACGAGAATCCGTATGTTCTATTGAAATCCTGAAAACTTAAACATCTTCCGATAAAGCGCTTATCGAATCTCCTAAAATGCTTCTCAACGAAATCTCGAACAGAAAAGGAACCAGTAAATGCACCTAAGGTGTTGTTTTCATGGAAGAGTTGATATAGCCTAGTGTATTCTTGGTCAACTGAAAGCCCACGATCCCGAAGTATATCATAGATGTTCTTTCGCAACTCTTACACCTCCCAGTTCCCACTCGCCAGTTTCGGCAGCATATGACCTGTGGTATCCTGAATGAGCATATTCTACAGGTACTCGTAGCTCATGTGATAACCTCAGATTGGTATTACAACTTTGTTTTTTCGTTTAGTTCTTTATAGGTTCCTTTTTCAAAAGCTTGGCATGCAGCACACAGCTTGTCTCTCCACTCAGAATTGACCTCGTTTTCAACAAGACGTTCCATGAAATTACGCAAGAGTGTGAAAAGATCTTGAATCTCCTCCATATCCTTCTCTGAAAACAGATATTCAATCACCAGTACACTCTTCTCGACTTTTCGAAGCTCTACATATGTTTGATGAAGAGCCATCAGTTTGTCATCATACTTGATCTCACATGCGAAGTTGGCATTGAAGAGGTATTGTGCCACGTTTGCTTTTTCTATTCCAACAATCATCTTGGAATAGGATAGGATCAAAGCTAGCGAATGAATAGCTTCATACCGCAGATTGAACAAAGCAATCTTATTCTGCTTTACTGCTGTAGAGATAGAAATCCCTATTGCTACAACAGAAAGTACAAGCGGTGCAAACATAGCGATGTAGTCGAACACATCACGAGTTCCCAGCGCTCTCACGGCAGCGGCAACCTGGTACATCAGCACACCTCCATTTCCCCGCTCATCAACTTCGGCAGCAGACGGTCGCGGGCTTCTGCGAGCAAACGATTCTGCATTGCGAGTGACTTAATCCTGTCAGCAATCGCGCGAATCTGTGCCTCGAATCTTTGTTGAACGCTTTCTTCTGCAATAAGCACCTTGTACTTCTGCATCGTCGACCAATCTGCACGGGGCATTTTTGCACCCTCCTTGCAATTCTGATACGTATAGTCAACAAATGCATCACTTGAAGCAGTTGTCAGCAGCAAGCCCCACACGCCGTCTTTAGCAATCATGACAATGCTATCAGTCGAAGCGACACCCGAATTCAGTGCAAATCCCACTTTATGGAAGTACGGACGAATCTTTCCGAACAGCACATCATTTTCATAATACATGAACTTATTACTGTTCACATCACCAGAATCGCCCCACTCAGACAGGCAAATGCTCCTTCTTGGCATGTGTTCCAAGCCGATGTAGGGGATACCTTCGGGGATCCGCTCTGGAGTCAATGTTTCCTTTCGCAGTGAACAAATAGCTCCAAACGTTGTCCGCTCCCACCCCTCCGGCACACCATCCACAACAGGGGTAGTCTCATGCCCGGGGAAGCGCAGCTCCACAAACCATTCCCGATACAGCCTCTGGGCGGCTTCCTCCAGCAGCTTGATCTGCTTCTGGTTGTTCTCGATCAGGTCGTCGTAGGCGGAGAGAATGTCGGCAATGCGGCGCTGGATATCCATTGGCGGCAATTCTATTGGCAGCTCACGTATCGTCGGGAGATTTACGTGGGCAACAGTAGCGCCATTGGCTGTTCCCAACAGACCGTATTGCTGCTGGGGAGCAAGCAAGTAATATACCAGATATTCAGGAACAACCTTCTCCTTATTCGGACGCAGCAGTACGGTTCGCTGTCCCAAGCATACCTTATCGCCATTCTTTACAATAGCAACGTTACCTGCAGGCGCTTCGCGTGCAAAGATTAAATCACCATCCTGTGGTACGCCTCTTGCAATACGTTGTTTATATACACTCTCTGAAACGCGATGAACGCCTTCAAGTATGAGCCGTCCCTTGCCAATATTCGGTGTACGAATCAGAGGGTAACCTTCACCTTGATCTTGTGCAGTTGAATGAGGACAGTCAACAATAAACACACATACATCCTGTAGCAGTGTTTTCGTCATACCCCCATCTCCTCCATATTCTTCGAGATGGTTTCCATCAGCGCATTGGACTCGGCCTGCAGCGCCAGCAGTTCCCGGTGGATCTCCGCCATGCGCTGGGCAAAATCAACGCCGTCATCTTCCACCGGCGCAACGCCCACATAGGCGCCCGGCGTCAGCGACCAGCCCTTCTGCTCAATCTCGGCAATGCTGGCCTTCTTGCACAGACCCAGCACATCGGCATATTCGCCCTCGCCGAACTTCTCGTACAGCCAGTTACGCTCCTTGATGATCCCCAGGATCTCCTGCACCTTGTCCGTCAGCGCAGCAGCGGCAGCCTCCATGCGCTTTTGCTCCTTCTTGGGTTTCACCTGCTTGGAGCTTTCCAGCGCGGTCTTGATGACACTGCACAAGAACGTCAGCCGATCAGCTACAGCGACATAATCGACGGATTCAGCATCACAGGGCCACAAATTACCCTTCACATGGGCATAGTGATCTTCCATCAGGCACTCGCCCAGCGCACGACTTTCTTCCGGCAGGGCATTTACCAGTTCTGCGACAGCGTCGTTGTATTCCTGCAGCAATGCATGATACTTGTCCTGCTCGCCACGGTACAGCCAAACGATGGCGTTCAGGTTCTTCAACTGCCATTCGCTCCACTCGTTCAGCGTGCGATCCACCACGGTGTAGTAGTTGCGCGCATCGATGAACAGCACATGGTCGCGGATATCCTCTGTCTTGCCCTTATCGAAGAACCACAGGGAGCAAGGCAGGGACTTGGTGTAGAAGAAGTTGTTGCCCACAGAGACCATGCAGTCCACATGGCCGGTGCGGATCAGTTGCTCGCGGATGTCCTTATCCTTGCCCTGGCTGTCCGTCGCAGAGGAGGCCATGACAAAGCCCGCCCGGCCCTGCTCATTCAGGTAGGCGTAGAAATAGGAGATCCACAGATAGTTGCCGTTGCCGATTTCCTTGGACTTGTTCACAGAAGGCAGACCAAAGGGCAGGCGTCCGGCAGCCTCGGCGGATTCAGCCTTCACCTTGTCCACGTTGAACGGCGGGTTGGCCATGATGTAATCGCAGCAACCTTCCAGGTTATGTGCGTCGTGATAGAAGGTGTTGGCTTCATCGCCGGACTTGATTACGCCGGTCAGACCATGCACCGCCATGTTCATCAGACACAGCTTGGCGTTGTATTCCACCTTTTCCTGACCGTAGAAGGTCATGGCGCTGTTGGCGGCCATACCTGCCTGGTTGACGAAATCGCCCGTCTGGACGAACATGCCACCGCTGCCGCAGGCACAATCCAGCAGCACGCCGGAGGTGGGCTCCAGCACGTTCACGATCATCTTGACCAGAGACTTGGGCGTGAAGAACACACCATCGTCCGATGCAACAACAGGAGCAAATTTGCTGAGGAAGTATTCATAGATACGACCGATAATGTCACCGCCGACTTCATCCAGTGCGCTGTTGTTGAAGATGCGCAGCAGCTCTGCCAGCAGCTCATCGGAGAACATGGTGTAGTCCTTGGGCAGAACGCCGGTCAACTGCTCACTCTGCTGTTCCACCAGCGTCATGGCATTGTTGACTACTTCGCCCAGGGAGTTCATCGGCTGTCCGTCCACGCCAACAAGGCCCTGCGCGGCAACATCGGCAGGAAGATTCACCAGGTAGGTATACTGTGCCTCCTTGGGCAGGAACAGCGCGCTCTTTTCGGCAAAGTCGCTGGCCTCAACCGGAAGAACACGGCCATTGCGCACAGGGCGGTCTTTGAGGATCTCTGCTTCCACCAGCTTGAAGCGGCTGAATGCATAGCGCAGGAAAATAAGGCCCAGCACCGGCATACAATACTGGTTGGATGTCAGTTTGGATCCTGCACGGAGAAGATCAGCCGACTCCCACAGTTCGGCTTCAAGCTTACGGATGTTGATCATAAGGATAACCCCTTGTCATAATTCATTTGTGACGCATTATGTCAAATTTTATTATAGCATATTTCTTTTTCACCATCAACTGCGGCCTTGCGCCAAAATTTGTTTTGTCAGAAAATTAGGGTTATAATATTCATAGAGAAAGTGATTAAGAGCTTTCCAAATTACACACTCTTTGGAGGAAAACAATATGAACAATACAATGTACAAAGCTCCCTCTCTACAGTTCCGCAGTGAAAAAGATTAGGACAATAAGACCAACCAGGTCTACATGATCCCTCAACGTCTCGCAGACATTATCTTCAACGTTTTAGGTAACTCCTCGGCACAGATCAAGATTATGATGGTGCTGTGCGGCACCAAGGAAGGTTTCTTCATCAGCGGCAAATGGATGCGCGGCCGCACTGGCCTGTCACCGCAATCATACTCTGCGGCCCTGAAGAAACTTGTGCAGCGTGGTTGGGTGAATCATCGCAACTATCAAACCATACGGGTGAATTTCGATAAGATCTATGAAGATGGGCGGGAATATGATAAGAATATGCAAGATGCCCAATCCACATCAGATTCATCCTGCTCAATGTCAGATGAAGATTGCTACTCAATGTCAGATTAAGAAAAAGTGAATCCCGCGTTGTGGATAATAGATAAGAATAGATAATTGAAAAAATATACTGGTAACAAATATACTATCGCCGGTTCACCGGCGACAAAAAAACGTTGAGGGAGAATCAAAAGTATCGCTTATGAGGAGTAAGCCGTGCTGTGGCTCTGCGAGCCAAACCACGGCGCGGCACTGCGTGCCGCCCTTCGAAAACGGCAACGTTAGAACCACAAAAATCACCCGCTGATTTCATGTCAGTGGGTGTTCATTTTACCCTGAATCCGCTATTACTTAGATATATTATCTTTACCTTCTTCGTCCTTCCTTTCATCAGAGGTGGCAGGGCCGCAACTCTTTATGCGATTTTCTCCCAAATGAAAAAAGGCGAAAGACGGCATACGTCTTCGCCTATCATGATGCCTATATAGGACTCTCCATCTGCAATCAAACAGCGTAGGAGTGCAAGCCGGGCAGCAGCTTGTTAACGCCTGCAAAGGTGAACAGCACACAGATCACGGCAATGATGGCAAACCACGCCATGCGCTTGCCTTGCCACTTCATGCGGATACGCTGATGCAGGAAAATAGCGTAGAGGATCCAGGTGATCAGCGCCCAGGTTTCCTTGGGATCCCAGCTCCACCAGCGAGACCATGCCTGCTCGGCCCAGATGGCGCCGGAGAGGATCACCACCGTCAGCAGCAGGAAACCCAGACAGATCAGGCGGTAGATCATGTAGTCCGTCTGCACCATGCGGCTCTCCTTTTCGGTATGGCCCTTCTTCATCTGAAGCAGGTAGTGCACGCCCAGGCCGCCGGAAATGGCAAAAGCCGCATAGGAGAAGGTAGCAGAGCCAATATGCAGTGCAAACCAGGTGGAACGCAGCGCGGGCATCAGTTCCTTGATTTCCATGGGCTGGAAGGCCGCATAGGACAGCACAAGGAATGCAACGGGCATGCTAGCGGTCAGAAGCCACTGCTGCTTCATACGGGCATAGAGGATCAGTCCCAGAAGTGCGGCAGACCAGGCAAAGCCGGAAGCAAACTCAAACTGGTTGGCCAGCGGAATACGGCCGGCAGCAATGCCGCGCCAGACTGTGAAGCCGGTGTGCAGCGCAAAGGATGCAGCAAAGATGATCCTGGCCACACGGCACAGCGCATCCTTGCGGAGCGTCACGCCCACAACCTGCAGGACGGTGGCGGCGAAATAGCCGACAATCGTGGCAAAGAACAGAATCTCCATTTATGTTTCCTCCTCGTCAAGGCAGGCGTTCAGTCCAATGATCAGTCCGGTGGACGGCTTCGGGCTGACAATGGCATAGCCCTCGTCAGAGAGGGCCACAGCAGTGGGCACCATGAAGAAGCACAGGTACAAGCCTGCCACCATCAGCACAAATACGGCGTA
>JAFYLN010000136.1 GCA_017537045.1 Oscillospiraceae bacterium
GAGGTGCCCCAAATCAAGGATTTGGGGCGGAGAGGGTTCGTTATTTTCCCTCTCAGTCAAAAATCGCTTCGATTTTTGACAGCTCTCCCAGAGGGAGAGCCAAGGGCTTCGCCGCCAACAGCCCGATAAACATCAATTTACCGTCAGCGAAATATAAAACTGTCTTAACTGCAAACCGGAAAAACCGGACTATGCTCATAAACACAGTCCGGTTTTTGGTAATGTCAGTCGATATCTTTCAAGATTGTCTGTTTCGCCCTCGTATGTAAACCCGTTTTTTGCTGCAATCTTCCTGCTGGCAATTTGCTGCGGACTGCATTCGATAACACAACTGTCTGCGCCGGCATGGGCTGCGAATCCTATAAGCGCTTTGGTCACTTCGTCGGCGATGCCCATTCCCCAATGATCCCGGCTGAGAATCCAGCCGATTTCATAACTGGATCCTTCATAAATATGAAAAATGGCATGCCCAATGACCTTTCCTGTTGCATTCCATACAATGGCGTATACCAGAGGTGGTTCACACAAACCTGCGGTCTCGATGAACGCTTTCGTTTTCTCCATATTAAAGACGGGCTCAACATGCTTCATAACCTGCCTGTCAGAAAGCACCTGATACAGATCATCGGCATCTTCCAACCTGAAGTTTCGGATCAGACATCGTTTTGTCAGCAGTTTCATGGCTACCTCCGCGAATTCTATTTAATATAACTCAAACAGGCACAGCCGGTTAACCTGCTGTGCCTGTAAATGATTGCGTGGCCTGAACCGTCCGGCACTGCTTTACGCTTCGGTGTTTTCGCTCTCGAATTCTGCGGCGGGAGGTTCAGTGTTTTCCACATGCTCTTCGGCGGCTTCGAAACCGTCAAACAGGGAAGTGGAGGAGCTTTCTGCGATCTCCCTGCCCTCCATGCAGGCTTCAAACTGCTCGCCGGTCATGGCTTCGTTTTCCAGCAGGAATTGCACGACCTCATGGAGCTTGCCGGCATTCTCTTCCAGAATCTGCTTGCAGTGTGCATATGCCTTGCCGATCAGAAGTTTAACTTCTTCATCAATGGTGGCAGCAACAGCCTCGGAATAGCTCTTGGTGGTCTGATAGTCACGGCCGATGAATACCTCGCCGCCGCTGAGATAGCTGACCGTACCCAGCTTTTCGCACATGCCGTAGCGGGCGATCATATCCTTTGCCAGCTTGGTGGCGCGGTCAATGTCGTTGGATGCGCCAACGGAAATATCACCGATGAACAGTGCCTCTGCCACACGGCCACCCAGCAAGGAGACGATCTCTTCATACATTTCATTACGGGTCATATTGGAGGAATCATCCTTGGGCAGGCTCCAGGTAGAACCCAGAGACTGGCCGCGGGGAATGATGGTAATATGCCGCACCGGATCCTGCGTGGGCAGGCAGTAGGTGGCAACGGCATGGCCGGCCTCGTGAATGGCAGTGGTCTTCAGGTCGCGGCGCTGCTGCACACGGCTGCGCTTTGCAGGACCTGCGATGATCTTCATCATGGCTTCGTTCAGATCGTCCATATTCAGCACGGGGCGGTTCTCCCTGGCAGCCATAATGGCAGCTTCGTTCAGCAGATTGCTCAGATCGGCACCGGTAAAACCGGAGGTTGCCCGGGCGATGGTCTTCAGGTTCACAGTACCATCCAGACGCTTGCCCTTGGCATGGACTTTCAGAATTTCCTCGCGTCCCTTCACATCAGGATGTCCCACATGGATCTGACGGTCGAAACGGCCGGGACGGAGCAGAGCAGGATCCAGGATATCAGGGCGGTTGGTAGCTGCAAGTACAATTACACCTTCGTTTTTGCTGAAGCCGTCCATTTCAACCAGAAGCTGGTTCAGGGTCTGTTCCTTTTCATCGTGGCCACCACCCAGTCCGCTGCCGCGCTTGCGGCCGACTGCATCGATCTCATCAATGAAGATAATAGCAGGTGCGATCTTCTTTGCCTGGTCGAACAGGTCACGGACACGGCTTGCACCTACACCGACATACATTTCCACAAAGTCGGATCCGGAAATGCTGAGGAACTGCACCTCTGCCTCACCGGCAACTGCGCGGGCAAGCAGGGTCTTACCGGTACCGGGAGGACCTACCAGCAGCAGGCCATGGGGGATTCTGGCGCCAATCTGGGTAAATTTGTCGGGATCACGCAGGAAATCCACAACCTCCTGCAGCTCCTGCTTTTCTTCGTCTGCACCGGCCACATCGTCAAAGGTGACTTTCTTGCCGTCAGGCACACCAAGAACTGTGCGTGCCTTGCCAAAATTCTGCAGGGGATTGCCGTTGTTCATTCTGCCCATCATAAATGCCCATACAAACAGCAGAATCAAACCTGCAAGGATCAGCGGCAGCACCAGATCATAGGGAGAGGAATCAGCCACAGCAATAAAGTCATAGCTTTTCAGAATGCCGCTGTCGGTCTGGCTGAGAAAGATTTCCTGCATCTGGGCGCGGAAGCCATCGGGGTCGGATAAGGTAGTGGTAATTCTTGTTTCACCTTGATAGGGGTTATACAGCAGCATGGTCAGTTGGTTACCCTCTACCACGAACTCCTGCACCTGCTCCTGACGGAACAGGGAAACCACTTCAGAGTAGGGGATGGCATTGCCTTCGGAGCCGAAGAAATCGCCGAACAGGCTGAAAACGGCAAACAGCACGGCCAGATAAGCGATCAAGGGGATTAAACGATTGCGGTTTTTCAAGTTATGGATTCTCCTTATTTTTCGTATGCTTCGGGATTCAGAATGCCCACATAGGGCAGATTCCGGTAGTGCTCATTAAAGTCCAGACCGTAACCCACAACAAACTCGTTGGGGATCACAAAACCAGTATAGTCGGGCTTGACGGTAATACCGGCTCTGCGGCGTTCAGGCTTATCCAGCAGGGTGCAGATTTTCAGGGAAGCAGGCTCCTTGCTCAGCAGATGGTGGTAAGTATACTCCAGAGAATTGCCGGTGTCAAAGATATCCTCCAGAATCACCACATGGCGGCCTTTCAGATCAAAGGAAACATCCTTGCGGACAACCATTTCACTGGAGGTGGTACCGGCGTAGGAGGAGATCCACATGAAGTCCATCTGGCAGGGCTCTGTAAAATTCTTCACAAAGTCGGCATAAAATACCACAACGCCCTTTAAAACGCCGACAAAAACAGGGTCTTTACCTGCATATTCTTTGGACAGCTCTGCAGCCAGCTCTTTCACGCGGGTCTGAATCTGCTCTTCTGAGAGTAGGATCTTGCTGATATTGTGCAGCATAATGAAACCTCTTTTCTTTATTTACAGCATTTGCTGTTGCTCACTTCTTTGAATCGGATCTGCGTTGCGGGAAGCGCCGTTGCCACCCGGTCTAAATTCACACCGATGCCGTAGACACCGAGGATACCTGCGTCATCGCAGACAACAGGAATCTGATCACGGCGGGATGCGGGGATCTTGCGGTCGATGAGAAGCTTTTTCAGGCTTTTCGTACCACCGCTGAGCCGGATGGCATCACCGGCCTGACGGGAGCGTACCCGCACAGTGCCGACCGGATGAACCGTGAAAATCTCCGGCGTGTTGACGATTCCGCTGGCGGGTGTACTGATAAGCTGCAAACCGGATCCGGCAGGAATGGTCAGCACTTCCAACGTGTCATACTTGCGGCAGATGGTGATACCGCCAGGGAAGCTGCCTTTTGCAGATGGATTATCGGAAAAAACGAGGGATTCTGCAAGCTGGATATGCTGGGCTTCCGGTTCTTTGATACCGCTTTCTTTTAAAAACCGCACCAGAACACGGGAACGTACCGAGGCGGATTCTGCACGCAGCGCAGTAACGCTGATTGCTTGATGGCTCTGCGCAAAGCCGGAAAGGGCTTCTTCATCCTGCCGCAGCCGCAGTGCCATAGCGGAAATATTCTCTGCAAACTTCGGATTTTCATCTTTCAGCAGCGGCACCACATGATGCCGCAGCCGGTTGCGCAGGCAGAAGTCTGTAGCATTCATGCTGTCCTCCCGGTGGGGGAGCGCATACTCATCCAGAAAGGACAGCACCTCGCTGCGCGTGATGCCCAGCAGGGGGCGGATGTACTTGCCCCGCTTCGGTGCGATGCCACCCAGTCCTTTCAGACCCGTACCCCGCACCAGATGCATCAGAACCGTTTCCGCATTGTCATCGGCGGTATGGGCTGTAGCGATCTTTCCGGGCAGCGTTTCAAAAAAAGCATACCGTGCATCCCGAGCCGCGGCCTCCAGCCCCTTATCGCCTGCCACCACATGAGCGGAGCCGACGGTGAGGGGAATACCATAGCCCGCGCAGAAATCCCGCACGAATTGCTCCGCCTCGTCCGGTTCTTCCGGCAGCAGATGATGATTGAAATGGACGGCGGCGAGATCTAAGTCCCACTCGTCTTTGAGCAGGTACAGTGCCCACAGCAGGGCGATAGAGTCCGCTCCGCCGGAAACGGCGCAGACGATTTTATCACCCCGGGCAATAATGCCCTGTTCTTTTACAAATGTGCGCAGCTTACTCAGCATGCTTCCACTCCCGATCGGAGAAGGTCTGGTAAGGGCCAAACCACTGCAGCTTCACCGTGCCGGTCTCGCCGTGGCGGTTCTTGGCGACGATGCATTCTGCAAGACCCTTGTCTTCGGTGTTTTCATGATAGTATTCATCGCGGTACAGGAACATGACGGAGTCGGCATCCTGCTCGATGGCGCCGGATTCGCGAAGATCCGACAGAATGGGCCGCTTGTCCGTACGGCTTTCCACCGCACGGGACAACTGGCTCAGACAGATCACGGGGATGTTCAACTCCTTGGCCATGATCTTCAGGGAGCGGGAAATCTCGCCGACCACAGTCACGCGGTTTTCACTGTTTTTGCCATAGCCGGAGCCCTGCATCAACTGCAGGTAGTCGATGACCACCAGACCCAGATTATCCAGCCGACGGCATTTTGCGTTGATGTCCGCGACAGTGACGGAGGGGTTATCATCGATGCGAATGTCCGTCTGGCTCAGGGCGGCGGAGGCCATGCACAGCTTGCCCCACTCGTCCTCGTTCAGCTTGCCGGTGGCCAGCTTCTGCATATCGATGAAGCTTTCGGAGGCAAGCAGACGCATAGCCAGCTGCTCGCGGCTCATTTCCAGGTTGAAAACAGCCACGGTCTTATTGTATTTCTTCGCCACGTTTACGGCGATGTTCAGGGCGAACGCGGACTTACCCATAGCCGGACGGGCAGCCACCAGCAACAGGTCAGATTTGTTCAGACCGTTGATCTTGGTGTCCAAGTCCCGCAGGCCGGTGGACAGGCCGGGAATCATGGAATCAGACTGCGCAAGTTCGTTCAGCCGGTCAAAAACCTTGTGCAGCACTGTGCCGATGTGCTCCAGAGAATCGTTCCGCTCGCCTTTTCGTAGAGCGTAAATCTTCTTTTCAGCACTTTCGAGCATTTCGGCTGCGGTGCCTACCTCGGAGTAAACCGTTTCGGAAATATCCGTGGCGGCCTGTGCCAGGCCACGCAGCATGGCCTTTTCGCGGACGATGTTTGCATAGCGCACCGCATTGGCAGCAGTGGGCGTGATCTCCATGAGCTGAAGGATGTAGTCCCGGGAGTTATCCTGATAAACACCCAGCTCCTTCATCTTATTGAGCACTGTCACCGGGTCAATGGTCTGGGAGAAGTTGAACATGGTGTAAATGGTCTCAAAAATCTCCCGGTTCTGCTTCAGATAGAAGTCCTCCGGAGAGACGATGCCCACGATGTCCGCAACGCAGCGGCTGTCAATGAGGATGGAGCCCAAAACGGCCTGCTCCGCTTCCAGACTCTGAGGCGGCTGCTTGACCAATAATTCTTCATCCATGTTGGTTTCTCCTTTCTGTCTATACTTTCGTAGGGCGCGGCATCCTTGCCGCACCGCCGGTTCCTACGATAACACCCAGTAGGGGAGGGTCTTGCCCCTCCCGCAGGGTAATCATTGCTTCAATGTAACAAATTGATGTGCTTTGGTCAAGATACGTTTTGCCTCCGGGAACGGAAGCAGAGCCAGCGCATCCTCATAGGGAAGCAGATACGCTTCGGCGACTTCCTCCGGCTGGGTCACGATACTTTGCCCGGAGAACTCTGCAAGGAAATATACAACCTGCTTTACTGTACCGGGTCTGCTGGGAATGGGGTAGTGATCTTCCGCACGGAAGCCATCAATCAGAGAAACCGAAAGTCCAACTTCCTCCCGGATTTCACGGGTGGCTGTTTGCGCTTCTGTTTCGCCGGGTTCCATGTGGCCCTTCGGAAAACCGCAGTGGCCGCCCAGATGACGGATGATCAGATACTTGACGGTGCTTTCCTGACGTGTAAACAAAACGCCGCCGCAGGATTTTTCAGTTTTCATATATCCTCCATGTCAGAATCGGGCACTTTTCAGAAAACCGCAGCAGCCGATTTCATGCAGCGGATGAAAACCGAGAGACTTATAAAATGCAATGGTTTTCGCTGTGTTGTCA
The DNA here is from genome assembly GCA_017537045.1 of Oscillospiraceae bacterium. The sequence continues at coordinate 6,499 of JAFYLN010000136.1, forward strand.
GTTGCTAGTTCGATCTGATATACATGCGCGTACCGCTCAAGCATTGCTTTCATCAATGCCGAGCCGATACCCTTGCGCTGAAACTTGGGATAGACCAGAATGTCCTGAATAAACAATATGGAATGTCCGTCACCCACAGCGCGGATGACACCCGCCAGTTCTTCGCCCTTGTAGGCTGCAAGAATGCACAGGGAACCAGCATATGCTTTTTTGAGCATATGGGGATGCTCATAATAATTGCTCCACCCGACTGCTTTGTACAACGGGAGAATATCACACTCCTTGTAGTGTGTATAGGGTCTGATGACCATAATTACCTCCAAAATCTAAATATTTCTTAGATTTTGGCATAACGTAATCTCATAAGGATACCTCGCAATGACACGGAAATTTGATAGCTGGTGGCTATCGAATCACATCTCCTCGATCTTTACAGTCAGAGGGGCGTTGATCTCGTAGCCCAGCTTGCAGGTAGCGGTGTAAGTACCCACATTCTTGATGGTCTCATTCAGGACGATCTTGCGCTTATCCAGCTTGATGCCCTGCTTTTCCAGCGCGGTTGCAATTTCGGCATTGGTGACCGCACCAAACAGACGTCCCTGTCCGCCGCCCTTGGCCTTGACGACGAGGGTCATGGCGCGCAGCTTCTTGGAGATTTCAAGAGCTTCGGCCTTTTCCCGGGCAATGCGCTCCTGGGTCGCTTTGTCGTTCATTTTCATGGTGTTGATTGCATCGGCAGTTGCCTCCTGCGCCAGCTTCTTGGGCAGCATGAAGTTACGGGCGTAGCCATCGGAAACCTCGATCATCTGACCCTTCTTGCCCTTGCCTTTCACATCTTGTAACAGAATCACTTTCATAATACATTCTCCTTCTCATCTGTCATTCCGAGCCAGCGCGCACGCTGGCGTGGAAATTCCCCGGATATTCCGAAAACCTTCGGGGATTGCCACACCAGTGACATTGGTCACTGGTTCGCAATGACGTGATTTTATTTTGTGATTTATTCTTCGTAGAATTTATCAATAGATGCCACCAGATTATCCAGAACATCCTTGACAGTGGAATCTTTCACCTGCGCGCCTGCGGTGGCTGCGTTGCCGCCGCCGCCCAGAGCTTCCAGAATCACCTGCACATTGGCAGAGCCGATGCTGCGGGCGGAAACGATAACGGTATCTTCATCGGGGTACAGCACGAATGAACCGGTAATGCCGGAAATATTCAGCAGCTCATCAGCCGCCTGTGCCGCCAGAACACGGGATGTGGTGGAGTTCAGAGCCGCAATGGCAAGCTCCTGCCGGTACAGCCGCGCGGATTTGATGATCTGATACTTCGCCATGGTGTCCTGGAAGTCATTCTGCAGCAGCAGCTTGACCTCTGTGGGGTCGGCACCCAGCCGGCGCAGGGCAGCAGCCGCCTCAAAGGTACGCTCACCGGAACGGACGTTGAAGAACTTGGTGTCCAGACAGATGCCGGCCATCAGGCTCTTTGCTTCAATGGGCAGCACATCATCCTTTTCTACGGCATATTCCAGTAGCTCCGTTACCAGTTCGGCGGCAGAAGAGGCATAGGTCTCGTGGAGGTTGACCACCACGGGATTGATATAATCTGCGGCGCGGCGGTGATGATCTACCACGCAGACCTTGGAAATTGCCTCCAGCAGGGGGCGGTATTCCACCTGATCAGGGCGGTTGGTATCGACCACAATCAGAATGCTGTTGTTATCGCAGGTCAGCAGTGCATCCTGACCGGAAATGAAGATATCCTTATATTCGGGAACCTGCACGATCTCTTCAATGAGCTTCTTGGCGGCGTTGTTCTCCCGGTCGATAACGATACTGGCTTTTTTTCCTTTTTTGCGGCACAGGCAGCTGATACCCATGGCAGCGCCGACGGCATCAAGGTCTGCATTCTTGTGACCCATGATGTAAACATGGTTTGCCTGTCCGATCAGTTCCATCAAAGAACCGGCAGTGACACGGGAACGCACTTTACTGCGGTAATCAGCTTCTGTGCTGCGGCCGCCATAGAAAGAGAAATTGAAGCGGTCTTTGATAACAGCCTGATCGCCGCCACGGCTGAGCGCCATTTCAATGCCCAGAGCGGCAAATTTATAGCTTTCCTCAAAATTCTCCGCATCCACACCCAGACCCATGGAGATGGACGCAGCCAATCCGGAGGGGTTCATGATTTCGTGAACATTTTCCAGCAGGGAGAATTTATCCTCCACGGCGCGGGTCAGATTATGCTTTTCAAAAATGAACAGGAAACGGTTGCGCTCTAAACGGCGCAGCAGGCCGTGGTATTCATCTGTCCACCGGGTGATGGCATCACCCAACTTTGCATTCAGGGAGGAAATGGCGTTTTCAGACAGGTTCTTTGTCAGTTCCTCGTAGTTGTCTACCAGAATGATGGAGATTACAGGGCGGGAACGAACATATTCATCCCGCACCTGATACAGCTTGGTAAGGTCGCTGAAATACAGCACACCCAACATGATGCCGGAATCCTCACCACGGCTGGTGGTGCCATAGACACGGTAGCGGTTGCCGCCGATGGTAACATCGTAGGGTGCTTCGGTTTTGCGGTCGGCCAGCCAGTCGGTCTTGAATCCGGGCAGGATATCATAAAGGTACTGCTCTGTCATCAGGTCAGTAAAACCGGTGATCTTTACAAACTGGTCGTTGACCCAGACAATGCCGCTATCCCCCATGCGGATGACCGCAGTAGGGAAGGGGCTTTCACCGTGACTGACGGATTCCAGCGTATTTGGTTCGTCCTGAATATAGCGCAGCAGCTGATTGTGCCGTGCCTTGCGGAAGATCAGATAGGAAATAAACAGCAGGAAGATTACAACCGCTTCCACAGCAGCCAGCAGGAACTGACCCAGCAGCGCAGCAGCCAGACAGAAACCTGCCATGACCCAGAAATACAGACCCATTCCGGGATTCATCAGCCGTCCCAGTTTTTTACTCACGATCCTCGCCTCCTGTTATTTGGCATAATAACCCATATTAGCTATACTATTCTTGCCATTATATCAAATCTGGATAAGTTGTGCAACTGCTTTTATTTTCATTTCACAAAAAAAGGCGGATATGAAAAGCCAAAGCCGTTCAAAATACAGGTATACTTTCCTTTGATTTTGTGCTATAATACTTTTGCAGGCGCCGGGTGGGCAGACCCGGGCAATATTTTAAATTGAAAAGTGATGCAGGCATATTTTCACGGGAACGGCGATACGGGGTCGGAAACTTGAAGAGTGGCTGCTTGTGTTTGTTGCGCATTTTGCGCGTGACTTGAAAGGAGTTTATACCAAATTGGCAGAAAAACTAAAAATTATTCCTCTGGGCGGCTTGGATGAGATCGGCAAAAACATCACGCTGCTGGAGTATGGCAAGGATATGATCGTCATCGATTGCGGCGTGGGCTTCCCCGACGAGGATATGTACGGTGTCGACCTTGTGATCCCTGACTTTTCCTATCTGGTTGCGAATCAGAAGAAGCTGCGCGGCTTCTTTATCACCCATGGCCATGAAGACCACATCGGATCCATTCCCTATGCTATGCAGCAGGTCAATTGTCCCATCCACGGCACCGCAATGACCAACGGCCTGATCAAGCTGAAGCTGGAGGAACACCGGCTGGCAGACACTGTCAAGCTGATTACCCACAAACCTGGTGATGTGGTCAAGGCCGGTTGTTTTCAGGTGGAGTTCATCCATGTGAACCATTCTATTGCGGATGCTGTGGCTTTTGCGGTCAAGACCCCCGTGGGCACTGTAGTCTTCACCGGCGATTTCAAGATCGATCCCACCTCCAAGGAGGGGATGATCGACCTTGCCCGTCTGGGTCAGTTGGGTAACGAGGGCGTTCTTGCACTGATGGCCGATTCCACTAATGTTGAACGCGCCGGCTACACCCCCAGCGAAACTGTGGTCGCCGAAGGCCTGGACCGCCAGTTCAAGAACTGCGACCAGCGGATCATCGTCACCACCTTTGCGTCCAATATGCACCGCATTCAGGCGATCCTCGCCACTGCCCAGCGCTATGGCCGCAAAGTAGCCGTCACCGGCCGCAGCATGGAAAATATGCTGAAGGTAGCCCAGGAACTGGGCTATCTGAAGGTCAAGGCCGGTACCATTGTGGATCTTGCCGCACTTAAGAGCGTTCCCAAGAACAAGCAGGTCATCGTCTCCACCGGATCTCAGGGCGAGAATATGTCGGCCCTCTACCGCATGGCATTTAATACCCACAAGCAGGTAGACATTGTGGCGGGCGACCGGATCATCATCTCCGCCTCCGCAATCCCCGGCAACGAAAAGGCAGTTTCCCGCATCATCAACGAGCTGTACCGCAAGGGTGCGGATGTTGTCTATGAAAAGAGCGAAGGCCTGCACGTTTCCGGCCATGCCTGTCAGGAGGAACTGAAGATCGTCCATGGTCTGGTTCGTCCCAAGTTCTTTATCCCGCTCCACGGTGAGCAGCGCCATCTGCAGATCCATAGCAAGCTTGCCCAGTCCCTCGGCATGAATCCCAAGAACATCTTCGTAGGCGAGATCGGCTCCTGCTTTGAGCTGAGCGGCAAGACCTGCAAGGTTGGTGCAGCCGTGCCTGCCGGTAAAGTCTTTGTGGATGGCACCGGCGTGGGCGATGTGGGCAGCGTGGTGCTGCGGGACCGCAAGCATCTGGCGCAGGACGGCATGCTGGTGGTCTGCGTCAACCTGAACGCCGAGGATGGCAGCATCCTCACCGGCCCCGACATCATCACCCGCGGCTTCATTTACGTCAAGGAATCCGAGGAGCTGATGGAAGAGCTGCGGGTGGTGGCCATGGAAGCCATCGAGCGCTGCCAGCGCAAGCGCGTCCGTGACTGGTCCACTATCAAGTCCGCCATTAAGAATGACCTTAGTGGTTACCTCTACAAAACCACCAAGCGCAATCCCATGATTTTGCCTGTCATCATGGAAATCTAAACGCAAGGAAGCCGCCCTCAACCCAGGGCGGCTTTTGCAATGTGATGGAGTTTCAAATTATCGTTTGTCGTTCCGATGAGCAGCGCCCTTGCCTCCCCCTTTGGGGGAGGTGCCCCGCAAGGGGCGGAGAGGGCTTGATTTTCGTAGAAAGACTACCACCCGCTATGCGGGTGAGCCGGAAAAAGTTCTACTTATGCGTAGAAAAAGAAAACCTCCAATGATAGAGTGGTAGCAGGTTCGCCAACCGCTACAAACAACAATCAATGGAGGTTATCCAAA
>JAFYLN010000137.1 GCA_017537045.1 Oscillospiraceae bacterium
GGAGAGGTGCCCCAAATCAAGGATTTGGGGCGGAGAGGGTTCGTTATTTTCCCTCTCAGTCAAAAATCGCTTCGATTTTTGACAGCTCTCCCAGAGGGAGAGCCAAGGGCTTCGCCGCCAACAGCCCGATAAACATCAATTCATTTGATTCTTTATTCTTCCACCAGGGCACAGAACTGATCAATCTGGTCGGCAACGGTCTGCAGGGCGGCGCGCCAGAATTCCTTATCGGTCAGGTCAATGTCCGCAACCTTTGCGGTGTCCTCGGCGGTTGAAATGGTGGTGGTATAGAGCAGCTTCTTGTACTTAGGCACGAAGGCTGCACCTTCCTTTTCAAACTGGGCATACAGGCCGCGGGCAAACAGGGCACCGAAGGCATAGGGGTAGTTATAGAAGGTGGGGCCATAGTAGTGGCTCTTGCAGACCCACATATAGGGATGAAGGCAATTATGATCCAGGCCATCACCATAGGACTGCTTCTGTGCCGTTTCCATAAAGCTGCAGAGGGTGGCTGCGTCCATAAACTTCTCTTCGCGGTTTTCGAAGACCATGGCCTCGAAACGGAAGCGGGAGTAGATGTCGCAGATGACCTGCGTGATATCCTGCAGCTGGCTCTCGATCAGGGCGATCTTTTCATCCTTGCTTGCAGCCTTGGAGATGGCGGAAGCCATAACCACGCACTCATTGAAGGTGGAAGCCGTTTCTGCCAGCGGCATGGAATAGTCACGGTTCAGCACCCGGTGATCCTTGATGCACTGGTTGTGGAACGCATGACCCAGTTCATGCGCCAGCGTCACCACATCGGTGAACATACCGTCAAAATTGGTCAGAATGCGGCTCTGACCCAGACATTCCACACCAGCGCAGAAAGCGCCGCCGCGCTTGCCGTCCCGGGGGAAGAAGTCGATCCACGCTTCATCAAAGGCTCTTGCCACCATATCAGCCAGCTCCTGATCGAAGCCGGAGAACTGCTCCACCAGAAACACCTTGGCATCTTCTGTGGTAAACTTGGTGGAGGAATTACCCATGGGTGCAAAAAGGTCATACCAGGGCAGGCCGTTTTCGTGACCCAGCGCCTTGGCCTTGGCCTTCAGATACTGCCAGAATTTGGGGCTGAACTCATCCATGGCAGAAAGCATGGCATCCAGCGTTGCCTTTTCCATATGTGCCTTTTTCAGGGTACGTGCCAGCGGGGATTCATAGCCGCGCAGCTGGCAGTCGGAGATAGTCTCCAGTTTGATGGAGTTCAATGCGAAAGCCACGGCATCGCGGATGCGCTCATAGCAGGCGATCTCAGCTTCGTATGCATCCTTACGCACCTGTGCGTCGGGATCATAGGCCAGATTGCGGATGGCGGACAGGTTGGTGGTAGTGCCGCGGTAGGAAACAGGCACGGTGCTGGTCAGGTAGCTCTGCAGGTCGCTCCATGCGTCGCCACCGGACATGCTCATTCTGGCCATGACGGCTTCGCCGATGCCGGGCAGCAGATAGCGGCTGGACGCGGCCATATTGGCAAAGAGGAATTCATAATCCTTCAGGCTTTCGTCAGCCATGACCAGCTCCATCAGATCCGGCAGCTTGGATGCCCAGTTTTCAAAGGCGGCCATGGGTGCTGCAACGCCGCTGAGGACTGCCATAACACGACCCATCTGAGAACCCGCTTCAGGATTGCGGGTATCGGCAGACTGGCGCAGCATGGCGTATTCGCCCAGCTTGCTTGCGGTGCTCTGGATGGTCTCTTCCATCGCGATGCCCTGTTTCAGCCCCTCGGCAGGGTCGGTCTGCTCCAGCGCAGCAGAAAAAGCGGTAAATGCAGCAACATGTTCTTTCAGAGCGGTCAGGTCTGCCTCAAAGGCAGGATCGTCAAAGCCCTTGTAAATGGGATCAAGGTTCCATACTTCGTTCATAACGTGTTTCCTCCTTGTGGATATTTGTCCCCATATTACAACATGTGGCTTCCGCCGTCAACTGTCTTCGCAAAAAATCGTTGCGCACGCATCTATCCCTCTCATGTTCGATTTTTGTCGATATGTTTTGATATTAACCGTTTTTGTCGGTAATTGTCGTGTTTTGGCGAACGATTGTTTTTGTTTTATCTTGAAAAAAGGTGTTCTTCATGCTATGCTTTATTTGTCGCCGGATGGCAGGGGAGCTACCGTCCGATGGGGAGAAACTAAGTCATGACAGGAGAGGACATTATGGATCATTGTACAAATGTATTGATCGCCGACAGTGCCGAAGAATTCTGCACAGCTCTGAGCACCACGTTGCAGCGTGCCGGCGGTTTTGGAATTTGCGGAACGGCCAGCGACGGGGAACAGGCCATCCGGCAGATTTTGGAGAAGAAGCCGGACATTCTGGTTCTGGATCTGATGCTGGCAAAGCAGGACGGCATCAGTGTTTTAAAGGCGATTGCGAATATGGAGCGCAAGCCCGTTACACTGGCAACTTCCGGTTTTATTACGGAATATGTGGCCAATACCGCAGCCAATCTGGGTGTCCGCTATCTGATGCTGAAGCCCTGTGATATGAACGCACTGGTGGAGCGGCTGCAGGAGATCCGGGGTGGGGAGAACCTCCGGACACCCATCCGCCGCACCGATAAGACCGGCATCGAAACCATGGTCACCAGCATCATCCACGAGATCGGCGTTCCCGCCCACATCAAGGGCTACCAGTACCTGCGCGAAGCCATCATCATTGCGGTCAATGATATGGATGTGATCAATGCCATCACCAAGGTATTGTACCCGCAGGTGGCAAAAACATTCCAGACCACCCCCAGCCGTGTGGAACGGGCAATCAGACACGCCATCGAAGTCGCCTGGGATCGGGGCGATCTGGACACTTTGCAAAGATTCTTCGGCTATACCGTCAGTAATACCAAGGGAAAACCCACCAATTCGGAGTTTATCGCACTTATCGCTGACAAGCTCCAATTGCAGCTAAAATCCTCAGAAGTAGCGAACTTTTAGTCTACCTTGTAGGGGCGGTCAGTGACCGCCCGCCAACCTTGGACGGTGAACGCAGAAAGCGGGCGGCCATTGGCCGCCCCTACATTCTCTTTCGGAGAAAACCCACGAATAGTCCCGTGGGAGGCGAAACCCCTCCCCTATATTCTACAGGCAGAACTTTTTCATCAAACAATACTCTTGCCTTATTGGGTGCTATGTCACCAGCAAGGCAAGAGTGTTTTTCTTTTCCGGCAGTATATTCCAAAAGAAAAAGGGCGGAATTTCCGCCCTTCAGTGCGTCGAAAAACCGGAGATCTTCTGGTGCGCTTGTAGGGGCGGCTATTAGCCGCCCGAAGTGTTCATGATTTTTGCGTGTAAAAACAGAAGGATTGTTTCATTTTTCAGAACAATACGAACATATATGAAAAAATAAAAGCGGGCGGCGGGTCGCCGCCCCTACGAATTCTATCGTAGAGAATGCGAAATGATAGACTTTTTTGACACGCTCAAGGGCGGAATTTCCGCCCTTTTTGCTATTTATACATCACTAAGCGTAAGAAGTTCTGCAATGACCTTATCTAAAAGAGGCAAGTATTTTTCGTCAATGCGGTGTATGGCATCTAGACGGAGTGTATCGTCCTGTCGCTCGTTACCGAACAGAACATAATCTGCAGACAGCCCAAGAACATTACAGACCTTGACCAGCATCTTTACGGAGATACCCGTTCTTCCTCGTTCCAACTCTGCCAGATAGGACACACTCACATCCAGCTTTTCAGCAAATTTCTCCCTTGTATAGCCCAAATCCTCACGAGCCTTGCGAATCCGCATATACATATACCCTCACCTCAACATATAGTATCGGTGATAGTTATGCAAAATAAAATCAACTAATATTGTATAAAAAACATATTGCATAGCTTGATGTTTTGCGTTATACTAAATACATCCCAAAAAACGAAAAGAAAGGTGTGTAGCAGATGGGATATATGGATTTGGATAAATACGAAAAGAAAGAGAGTGAAACCAATGCTAGAGGAAAGGTGTTTATGCTCGGGTCAATCTTTCTGATTGTGATTGCTTGCTTCGCTTTTAGCGGCGGCTCGCTTGCCGGAATTATCGGTATGATTGGTGTGTTTGGTTTTATCGCGGGTTTCTTTATGACTTTTAGCAACCGAAATAAGGGAACAATTTTGTATGAGAAAGAAATGGCACTCAAACAAGCGAATCTGAATATTCAGATGGCAAAAGCAGGAATGAACCCTTATGAAGTTAATAAAAAAGCAGCAGAAGCACAGGCGGCTCAAAAGGCAGAAACAAAAGAAATCATTAAAGGTGCCGTGGTTGGCGGGATTGTAGCAGGTGAAGCTGGTGCCGTTGTCGGTGCCACTATTGCCAAGAATAAAATAGATAACAAAAAGAGGTAAAACCAGTTTATGCTATTGGAGGTAAATCAAAATGAAAAGAGTTATTGCGTTTATTTTAGTCATCGCCCTGTGTATGGCTTTATGTGCCTGTGACGGTGGCAGCAGTTCCGGTAACAGATGCACCATTTGCAAAAAGACAGCTACACATACTTTCCAAAATTCCAAGTATTGTGATAGTTGTTATGAAGCTGCTGTAAAATGGGCTTTCAATAATGTTGCAGGAAAGTAATAGCGATGTAACAGGGAACGAATCGACATTCGTTCCCTGTTACTTATACTTTATAGGAGTTGTGCGTGATTCTGAATTGCTTACTCAATTCGTTGCGGCTCAATACCGGGATGCCTTTGGATCGTATCTGCGGAAACTGTGGGTGCTGATGTGCTCGTAACCCAAACAGCACAGGCAATCGTCAACTGTTTATGAACTGCTCTTTTTGAATATAGAGAAAATCGTTTCTGTCTTTAATTCATCCCGCTGGTTCTTGTAATTTCTCTTTCCATGGTATAATATAGAAGAAAGCATCCAAGGAGGTTCTGCCTATGAACACCAACGCAAAAACTGTAGATGACTCCCGGGTGGAAACCGTACACATCGTACGGCCCAATCATCTCAACGGTGCCAACCGCCTGTTTGGCGGCATCCTGATGCAGTGGATCGACGAGGTAGCGGGCATCGTGGCCAAACGGCACTCCATGAGCAATGTGACCACCGCATCGGTGGATAATCTGACCTTCCTGCACGGTGCTTACCAGAATGATCTGGTGGTCATCAAGGGAAAATTGACATGGGTCGGCTCATCCTCCATGGAGGTCTGCGTGGACACCTATGTGGAAAGCCCCAAGGGGGAACGCCACCGGATCAACAATGCCCACTTCATGATGGTGGCACTGGACAAAGACGATAAGCCCGTCAGAGTTCCTTCCCTGATTTTGAGCAACGAGGACGAGGAGCTGGCATGGCGCCACGGCGAAGAACGCCGCCGCATCCGCATCCAGCGCAAAAAGGACAAGCTGGACGGAATCTGAATCAGGTTTTGCATAACATAACTGTCTGCTGTTCCAACTGTCATTGCGAGGAAGCCCAAAGGGCTGACGTGGCAATCCGTTTTCCAAAATCCCTGATTCCCACGGTCTCTCCGCTCTCTCGGAATGACACAGCCCCTTTGACATGCACAAACGCCTGCCCGGTAACCGGGCAGGCGTTTGATGTTTTGCGAAATCTTAGAATTTGATAACGCCCAGCGCCTGCAGCAGCAACAGCGTCAGCAGCACGGGGGTAATATACTTGATCATCACCACATACAGCTTCTCGCGGCCGAAGCGGTAGCCTCCGGCCTTGACCTCATCCGCCACGATTCCGGGCTTGACGATCCAGCCGATGAAGATGCAGGTGGCAATCGCAACCACGGGCATCAGGATATAGTTGGCGATATAGTCCAGAATATCCAGAATCTGGGCAGACTTGCCGACGGGCGTATTGGGCAGTGTCACTCTGAAGAAGAACAGGTTATAACCCAGACACACAATCACGCCCACAACGGCCGAAATCAGCGTCACGATCAGCATGGCTTTCTTCCGTCCCATGGAGAATTTGTCCATGAAGCAGGATACGATGGCCTCCATAACCGAAACGGAGGAGGTCAGCGCCGCAAAAGCGACCGTCAGGAAGAAGATCACACCCACGATGCCGCCCAGCACACTGCCCATCTCACTAAAGACCTTCGGCAGCGCCTCAAACATCAGATCCGGGCCGCTGGCTGCCATGCCCTCGGCACCCATAAAGGTATACACCGCAGGAACGATCATCATACCGGCCAGAAATGCCACAGCCGTATCAAAAAATTCAATCTGGTTGACGGACTTATTCAGGTTGGTATCTTTGGAGACATAGGAACCATAGGTGATCATAATGCCCATGGCAACGCTGATGGAATAGAACAGCTGACCCATGGCATCGGTCAGCACCACCAGAAACTGTTTGGCGGTCATGCCCTCAAAGCTGGGAACGACATACACCAGAAAACCCTCCAGACCGGTACGGGTCACACCGGTCTCATCCGTATGCTTCAAAAACATGGAGAACACACCGATGCTCAACACCAGCACCAGCAAAACAGGCATCAGCGCCCGGGACAATTTCTCAATGCCCTTGTCCACGCCCTTGTAGACCACCAGCGCCGTCGCCCCCAGATAAATGCCGAACCAGATGATCGGGCTCCACTGGGCTGTAATAAAGTTGTCAAAATAGGAGCTTGCCGCTGCTGCGCCGCCCTGCATGGTCAGAAAAGCAGACAGGTATTTCAGCACCCAGCCGCCGATCACACAGTAATAAGGTAGGATCAGCATGGGGATCAGGCAGGCAACCGGACCGATCCAGCCCATTTTCGGATGGATCATGGCGTAAGCCGTCAACGGACTCTGCCCGGTTTTGCGGCCGAGGGCAATTTCCGTGATCAGCAAGGTAAAGCCGAAGGTCAGCGCCAGCACCAGATAGACCAGCAGGAAAATACCGCCGCCGTCCTTTGCTGCAAGGTACGGAAATCTCCAGATATTGCCCAGACCCACGGCACTTCCGGCTGCCGCCAGCACAAAGCCCATTCGGCCAGAAAAAGATCCTCTATTTTGTTTTTTATCCATAAAACTGCCTCCAAAAACACAGCATATTGCACAGTGCACTTAGTGTACAGCGAAACCGTTCAAGATGCAAGTGTTTTCTTGGAAAAACAGATGTTTTTTTGTGTGAAACAAAGCCAGTCTGCCATTTTGCAAAACAACAGCTCCCGATCCGCCGGTTTCCTGCCGTCAGATCGGGAGCTGTTCTTTTGTTTTAGTCATCAATGCGGCGGATCGTTGCACCAAGAGCGGTAAACTTTTCCACGAGATTTTCGTAGCCGCGCTCAATGAAGTGGATATTCTCCACATAAGTCGTGCCCTCGGCTGCAAGGCCGGCGATTACCAGCGCCGCACCTGCACGCAGGTCATGGGCTGCCACGGTAGTGCCATAAAGCTGCTCCACACCGATGACGGTGGCGGTCTTACCCGTGATCTGGATATTGGCACCCATACTCTGCAGCTCGGTGCAGTAGCCAAAGAAGCGGGTTTCATAAACACTTTCCGTCAGACGGCTGACACCTGCTGCGCGAGCCATACACACACAGATCTGCGCCTGCATATCGGTGGGAAAGCCCGGATAGGGGCGGGTCTTTACGGTGGTCTTACGGAGTCTGCCGTTGCTGATGATACGAATCGCATCATCGTAATTGATGACCTTCACGCCCATTTCCTGCAGCTTGGTAGTTACACACTCCATGTGCTTCGGAATCACATTCTTCACCAGCACATTGCCGCCGGTGGCTGCAACAGCCGCCATATAGGTTCCTGCCTCGATCTGATCGGGAATGACTGCATAAGTGCCGCCCTTCAGCGCATTGACACCGCGGATCTTTACCGTATCGGTACCGGCACCGGATACCCGGGCACCCATCGTATTCAGGAAGTTGGCAAGGTCAACAATATGGGGTTCCTTTGCGGCATTGCTGATAATGGTCTGGCCGGGGATCAGGGTAGCTGCCAGCATGATGTTGATGGTTGCACCAACGCTGACAACGTCCAGATTGACACGGTTGCCCTGCAGACCCTCCTCAGAGGGCTTCAGATCCACATAGGTATCGGTCTCCTCCACATCGGCACCCAGCATTTCAAAGCCCTTGATGTGCTGGTCAATGGGGCGGGATGCAAAATTACAGCCGCCGGGCAGCGCCACATGGGCTTTACCGAAACGGCCCAGCAGCGCGCCCATCAGATAATAACTGGCGCGCATCTTACGGACGAGGGTCTCGTCAGGCCTTGTTTCAGTAACACCGGAGCAGTCGATCACCACAACACCATCTTCCGGTTTTTCAATTGTCGCGCCCATATCCCGCAGGATATCCAGCAGAATACGAACATCGGAAATATCAGGTACATTTTCAATTCTGCACGGCCCGTTTACAAGAAGCGCCGCAGGCAAAATGGCCACGACCGCGTTCTTCGCACCGCTGATGGTGACGCTGCCGTTCAACGTTGCGCCGCCGCAAATTTCATATCTGGCCAAGGAATATCCTCTCCTTGCGATGATTTGGATTTCAGTTCACTTTTTTCCATAAGTTTAGATAGTATAACACAGGTTGTGAATTATGTAAAGTCCAAAATCTGGAAGCTCCTACAGATGCACAGAGTTCAGTTTGTCGCGCTGTTTCGATTTTGAATGTAGGGGCGGCTATTAGCCGCCCGACGGCACAATGTCACGAATTCGCCGAAATCCAATGCGAATTCGCAGCATTTCTTTGCACGGGCGGCCAATGGTCGCCCCTGCGTTATCCACGGCATACAGCACGGCAAACATCAATTTATCTTCTCAGCCCTTTGGGGTAGTGATTCTTCAAAACCGTACCGTCACCCTTGCCCCAGCCGATGGAATATCCATCTGCCGTGACCAGACACCAGCCCCTGACCGCAGACGGCACCACATCGCCATGGATATATTTTGCCATTTCAGCACTGTCTGCACTGTAATCCTGCACATTGGTGCAGGTCTTTAGCCACAGCGCCAGTGCGTGCGCAGGTTCAAAGCGGTCCTTTTTCACCGTTCCCAATTCCAGTCCTGGGCGCAGCACCTTAAGCCTGCGGATATCGGGCATTCCCTCCGGTGCCCAGTACAAGCTCTGCCCGAACATCACTGCCCGGCCCGCAGGCAGTTTAATCCCCAGTTCTTTCGCAAATACCGTCCATTCTTTAGGAAGCTTCTCTCCGGATGCAGGCGAATATTCCGCCTCTTCCTCCCCGGTTCTTCGCAGAACCGCCGCAAAGTGACCCTCACCGAGCAGCTTGTGGGGCCACATCCGGTGGCCTCCGTTTTCCACAGGAACAAACCATGGTGTTTCGATCCCTTCCGGTTCAAAATCCGGATGTTCTTCCAGAAATGCAGCCACTGCCTGTTCATTCTCCTCCGGTGCAAAGGTACAGGTGGAATACACCAGCCGCCCGCCGGGACGTACAAGCTGTGCTCCATTATGAAGTATTTCTGCCTGACGGCGGGCACACATCTGTACGGTTTCGATGCTCCAGTCAGTAACGGCAGTTTCCTCCTTGCGGAACATACCCTCACCGGAGCAGGGCGCATCGATGAGGACCTTGTCAAACTGCCCAGCAAAGCGTCTGGCCAGCACGGCTGTGTCCTCGTTGATCACAAGGGCATTGGCAACAGCCATCCGCTCGATATTGCGGGAAAGGATCTTCGCCCGTTTCGGACTCCACTCGTTGCAAAGCAGGAACCCCTCCCCCTGCATACGGCCGGCGATCTGCGTCGTTTTACCGCCGGGAGCGGCGCACAGGTCGCAGACCCGTTCGCCGGGCCGGGGATCCAGCAGCACCACCGGTGACATAGCGCTTGCTTCCTGTAAATAATATACGCCGGCTTCGTGATAAACGTGCAGACCGGGGCGGGACTGGGGATCGTAGTAGAATCCCTGCGGTTCCCATGGCACAGCCTCGCCCACAAAGGACAACTCGGGCTGCGCACCTTTCAGGGGATTAAAACGCATCGCCACCGCACGGGGACGCTCCAGCGAGCGCAGAAAGTCCTCGTATTCGTCCCCCAGCTGTTGTTTCATTCTCTCCAAAAATTCTAACGGCAGCATAACTCCGCCTCCTCTGCAATGCTGCAAATTTCAGTTTGTCGTACTGTCTATCAATTCTATCGTAGGGGCGGCGACCCATGAATTATTGTGCGATTGCCACCGGCAATCGACCTATTTTGATTCGCTGCGCTCTGCAACACGCCCGGCGGCACAGTATTACGTATTCGCATTGGTTTTTGGCGAATTCGCAACATTGTGCCGCTCAAAAAACATGTCATTGCGAGGAGCGAAGCGACGTGGCAATCCGCTTCCCCTGCATCCGAAGGATGCTGTCGCCCCACAGGGGCGACAATTTAAATTTTCAAGAGTGCGATAAACATCAATTTACTTTTCTTAGTATAACATACAGCAGTCCATATTTCCACAAGAAAAGGGCGGCTCGGTCGAGCCGCCCAAGGGTATTTAGAATTTGGTATTGTCGTTTTCCGCATTGAAGCTGCCCTCAAAGCCGATCATCAAGCCGCCTGCTTCTGCATAGAAGCTGCACAGCGCGCCCGTGGATTCCAACAGGAAGCGGGTATTGGGGAATTCTGCCAGAATGGCATCCCGCAGAGCCAGCGCGGGCTCCTCGCCGAAGCAGTGGGCAATACGCAGGATGTTGCCGTCCTTGAAGCCGCGCTCTTTCATCATCTCCACAATGCTCTGGGTTGCCTTCTTTGCGCCGCGGGGCTTGTGGACAGGCGTGATCTGACCACCCTTGACATCGCCCACCACGCGGATGCCCAGCATACCGGCAATCTTGGCAACCGCCATGGACACACGGCCGTTTCTTGCCAGATTCATCATGGATTCCAGACAGAACATGGTGTGCACATGGTTGTGGTACTCCAGCACTTTCTGCTTGGTGGTTTCAAAGTCATCTCCGGCTGCATCGCACTGGATGATCTTTTCTGCGATCATCACCATTTCGGGGCCTGCAGACAGGGAATCGATGATAAACACCTTTCTGCCGGGATGCTCCTCCATATAAGTTTCGGCAGCCTGCTGAGCAGCATTATAGCTGCCGGACAGATGCTTGGTGATGGTAATGCCGAACACATATTCGCTCTGGCCAAAAGCTTCGATCCACTCACCCACATTGGGGCAGGAGGAACCGGACTTTCCCTTGTGGTTCCTCAGGCCATCTACCATGCCTGCCAGATCCAGATTGACATCGTCAACATATTCTTTGTCAGCAACAACCTTCATGGGAACAGTTGTATAATTGAAACCCTCCATGCGCAGCACGTTGGAGGAGGAGTCGGATACGATTCTAAAACTCATGGTGATACCTCACTACTATCTCTTTACATCGGTTTTTAAAAAACCGATTATATTTTAACATTGCCACGGCATAATGTCAAGAAAATCTTACCAGTCTTTTTCGTTGACTTCGAATATAAAAAGCGCTATAATACCCGTTGGTGATATGAAATGAAGCTGACAACAAAGCAAAAAATTGCAGATTCACTGCGCGACTTCCGCTTGCCCCGCTATGCGGAGATTCCGGATACGGGACTGTATCTGGAGCAAACCGCCAAATATATCTCCGGTTTTCTTTCTCCCCTTGAAGAAGGCTGTCTGACGCCGTCTATGATCAGCAACTATGTCAAAAAAGATCTGGTTGACAACCCTGTTAAGAAACGGTACGGTCGGGAGCAGATCGCTTATCTGATTTTCATCGCACTGACCAAAAACGTGCTGTCTCTGGATGGTTTGATCAATTTCATTGCCTTACAGAAACGTACCTATTCTTTGCAGAAAGCTTATGATTATTTCTGCCAGCAGTTTGAAAGCATTCTGCTGTTTACCTCAGAGGTCAGAGATACTTTGGACATCGTGGGCGAAGATACGACCGACGAAAAGCGCCTGCTCTTTTCCTGTATTGTGGCCGTGACCCAGAAGATCTATCTGGAGCGGTGTCTGGAAGCCATCGCCTCTGAAGAATCAGAATAACCAACGGAGGGTATCGTCCCTCCGTTTTCTTATTGTGTGCCGCAAATTTCAGTTTATCGTTCCGATACACACCGCACCCAAAGGCCCCCTTGTGTAAAGGGGGGGCTGTCAAAAATCTCTGATTTTTGACTGGGGGATTGCCGTTTTCCACAACCCCTCCGGTCAAAATCGAAGATTTTGACCACCTCCCCTTACACAGGGGAGGCTCGCGCTTCGCGCTCCATTCTGTACGATAAACATCAATTTCATATTTATGAAAACATGGTTGTGTAGGTTTGTCAATGATGTGTTACACATTCGGGAAAGAAAAAAGAATATGTTTCGGTGACTTCCAGTTGAGTGGTCTCATGGGGAAGTTGTTATATTGACGTTGTCTAACAGCCAGCTGCTTTTCGAAATCAGCAAAGGA
>JAFYLN010000138.1 GCA_017537045.1 Oscillospiraceae bacterium
ATCTTCGTATTGAAGAGGTCCACAATGCAGAGGGAGTTATTGTGCCGGTTGACACCCAGCAGGACGCCAGAGTCATCGGACATTTCAAAACTGGTGAACATGTAGGTAGATGCCGCACCGCTGGTCAGCACATTACGCTGGGTCTTTTTCACTAGCTTGGGGCTGATCTGCAGGAAAGGCATTACTGAACGAAGTGCTTCTTCCTGCTGGAATCGGCACTCACTGAGGTACATATCCATCGACTTAAGCATATCGATCATCTGTTGCTTGCGCCACAGAAGCTCATCGTAGGTTCTGGCCGACACCGTCACGAAGACGGACATATAGAACAGATCCTCATTGTGGTTGGCGATACCGTTCTTGATGTAGTAGCCGGCCTGAATGGAGTTGGTAAGCTCCTCATAGTCGGTACTGGTATCGTGCATACTCTTGAGCTTGGTACGATTCAAACGGATGCGCTGGGCTACCTTGTCGATGGTCTTGCTTCGGTTCTCCCGATGCAGATGCACGTCAACGTCAATGCCTTCGCCGGCATTGATCAGGCTGGACATCCAGCCACCACGCACTCGGTTGGGATAACCATCGCCCTTGATATACAAGAAGCAATAGTATCGACCGTCCATAATGATGTAATTATGGTGGGTCAAATCCAAACCACGAGGGGCAATGAAGTGACGTACAGGAATGTTAGGCACTGGATCAATACCGATCACCTTGCCCTTAGACGCCATCGCATCGACGATTACACGGTTGACTCGATCAGAAAAAGGCTCATCTACGCAGGATCTACGGTTAAAGAACATATACAGGATCTCGGCTGTTGCCTCATCCGGGTTCTTTGGCTGCAGGATGTTGTTGCCACACTGCATGAAGTAAGCGCGGGCATTCTGCTCGGCACTGACCAGCATGCTGTAGATCTTGGAATAGTCGTCCGACTCATTCCGGCCGATGGCTTCATACTGGAAAATCAAAAAGAAGCGCCGAGTCAGCGCTTCTCTGGATCCCACATCTTTGATCAGCCGGATATAGTCTTCACTCAACTCCTTACACTGTGCATTGTCCTCATCGGCCATCTCTTGACGAAGCATAGCAATATGCTTGTCGGAGTCGGCTTTGCGAGTAATAGACTTAAACTGCAGGCGCATAGGCGAGATCTTCAGCCAGCTGGCAAAAGACGAAAGAATGTTGTACTGCTCCTCAGAGGATCGGAGCATAAAATTGATGGGTTCAATCTCAAGAATCTTCACATATCGGCCGTCTGTGGTTTCCACGATGCCGTTTTGAATATCCTTGACCGGGAGGAAAGGCTGAACAAACTCAAGCTTTTCCGGCTTATTTCTTTTTGCCTTGCCTGCCCGGTTTTTTGAGTTGTTTCGGGTCATACTTGTAACCAATCCTCCTGAAGTGTAGTTTCCGCCTGCCAAACCAGAAGGAGACAATATGTCCAAGGTATTGGATCAAGGAGTCTCCATCGATGCCCATAACAGCTATCACAGCCAGCGGAATGAGGGTTATCGTCATCACAACGATGCGGATCGTCGTGGACATTGGGATCCACATCAATTCCGGATAACCAACCAAGGCTACAAGAAAAACAGCCTCAATGGCATTTCGTGTCTCCACCATACCACCGAGGAGTTTTCCCGAGTCTGTGTAGTTGGCCGGAATGGCATACACATTGCTGAATTCTTTCTCTTCCATAATCAACCTACTTCGATTACGGGTGTAGTCTCAACGCTGAGTATCTGCCAGCACGGAATGTGCATCTGAACTCCTGAATCATGTTCGATCGTCAGCAGATCGGTATGATTTAGTTTCTTCAGCTTTGAAATGACTCTATCTGCCTCAACTTCAAAGACCTCTTCACCATCGATGAACGAACCGCCAACGAGGGTGATTCTGTAATTGGATTTAAGCACTTGCTATCACTTCCTTTACTTAAGGCTTGTACCGGGATCATTCTTCAAGTGACTCACCGGTTGAGATGTACAGGATATTTCTTGCAGGAATAAATGCGCGGCTCGTCTCAGGAGTACCGACCACCAAAATGTCGTCGGGCTTACAACGCCAAAAACGATTGTGGAGATAAGTATCTACTGGGCCGCTGCATTCTTCACATACTTGGATCGTGCGACCACCTATGAGGTGGATTCGATAGTCTTGCGTGTGCATAAGCTTACCTTCCTATTCGATAAATGAATGCGGTAGTATCATAACGGCCCAACCGCAAAGCCTCATTGTGGTCCGGGACAAATATATCCACACGACTAATGTCATTCTCTATCCCGGAAGCGCCTCGATCCTCAACCGTATACATGATTCCATTGATCATAATCTGGGTGCCGAAGGGATAGTAGCTGGACATGGCCACCATTCCGCGCTGAACAGCTTTGCCACTGGCTGTATAGCCATCAGCATTACTGCCACAGCACTTGGAACAAGCACAGTAGTGGGTTACATTCACCTGTAGGGAGTAAAGTGGCTCACCGTAAGCTGAAGAACCAACAGGCTGATCGAAGTCCACATTCTTGGGACGCCGCAACCGCAAGGAACCTTCATAGCTAGGCGAATTAAATACAACACCGGTGCCTCCAGCAGAATGGACCCACATACGGGTACCATCCTGGGCATAGCCCGCAAAGATCAGCACGTGATTCCAGCCAGACCCATCGCTTTCCATTAGGAAGCCAAGGTCTCCGGGCAGGAGCTCTTCCGCAGTAATAGCTGTGGAGTTTTCCCATTGTCCACCGGTACCAGCCTGCAGGCTAACGCCTAAGGC
>JAFYLN010000015.1 GCA_017537045.1 Oscillospiraceae bacterium
CAAGGAAATAAAGCTGACACAGACCTCACCTCCGGAGACAATACCAACACAGCCTGCTGAGCCGGAGATGGAAGAAACGGATCAACCCAAAGAAATAGTGGATGCTTCCCAAATTGCTGCTGAGGCAAATTCCTATGCGGTCTCTCTTGGGTTTGTTGTGGACAATAGTTTGAACAAAGGTAACTCCGGATATTACAGTCCGGATTACAGACCCATCTCAACCAATGAAATCGGCACTGCTGCAGCAAGGGATTTGGTATCTGCCACCAAGAATCAATTAAACAGTCGGTTCTCTGAGAGTTATTCACCAACCTTGCTTGAAAGTATCTTTGGTTTGGTTCGAGTAAATTGTGTGGTTGAGTACAGCCATACAGATGAACTGGGCGACTGGTACTACATTTATGTTTTTTATGGGTAAGAGCGAGAGATTAAAAGATGATTTCGGCCTACTTGATATCCTTTTGGATCTTTGCTATACTATAAGCAAACAAAGCAAAGGAGGAGGGCAAATGTCAGTCTTTCAGAAGAAAACCGAATATATCCTGATGAACAAAGATTGCCAGGTGCTTTCCTTCCTGTGCATCCGAAATGAGTATGACGAGCCCACTTTCCAAGAGCATCAATGGTTCGTGGAATACCGCCCCATTGGTTATAAGACCTTGACTGGTTTCTTAGAGCGCCGGAAAGCACCCAAGCATCGTGAGCATATACAGCGGCTGCTGGAGCGCTTTGGCTGTGATGATTTGGAAGGCTTTATCAATGTGACCCATGCGGTATCCTTGAACGATACCTTTTGGGTAAAGAGAGCGGACCGAGACATTTCCTGGGATCAGGTCTCCCTATACCGGAATGAGTTTGACCAGCTGATCAGTGAGGCCGCCTTCGACGGATCTGCCAGCAGCAGTGAACTCTCTACTACCTCGCCTGAGTTTGGCACAGACGGCAACTATGCCAAGTGCTGGATCCGGGAAGAGGAAGGCATTTACCTTTACAAGACCGGCAGCAGCCGCTATGAAGTTGAACCCTTGTCTGAGTTCCTGGCATCTCAGTTGGCAGCACACCTTTGCCCCAGCTATGTGGATTATGACTTGGATTTCTACCGCGGAAAGCTGATCAGTAAGTGTAAGCTGTTTACCAATGAAGACCTTGGCCTCGCCAAGGCGGCAGGCATCTTTACTGAGGATCGCACAATTCCTGCTATGCTCCGCTATTTCGAGGAGCTTGGTAGTGGCGATGCTTTCCGGCGTATGTGCATACTGGATGCGCTGACCTACAACCCTGACCGTCATTACGGAAATTTTGGTGTTCTGTTCAACACGGATACGATGGAGCCAATCTCTATGTGTCCGGTGTTCGATAATAATCGAAGCTTGTTCCCGGATCTTGATCAGGGACAATTAGAGAATCCTGATTGGTATCTGCAGAAATGCAAGCCGATGATCGGTAAGGACTTCTTGCTGACAGCTCGTGGACTTTTAACGCCGGAGATTCGTTCTGACCTAAAAAACCTACAAGGCTTCCAATTTGACCAGCATACTCGTATTGAGGCTCCTCAGGAGCGTCTGGAGGCTCTGAGCACTATTGTGAATAGACAAATCAACGCAATTCTCCAAGTTTTATAATATATCCTTAAAGTAATAACTGCACGAATCTTCGTATTGAAGACTCGTGCAGTTTGTTTTTTATTAAAGTTGTCGATAACAATCAATCATCTTCCAGCAGCTTTGCGGGAGGGATACCAAGAACGTCTGCTATTTTAAATAAGGTTTCCAAGGATACTCCTCTGACGGTTCCTGTGCCTTCTACTTGCGACAGAAAATTAACGCTCTTACCGATTCTTTCGGCTAAAACTTCTTGTGTAAAGCCTGCCTTTTTGCGGTAATATGCAATTTTCAGACCCATTGTTATATATTTGTCAGAATACTCGGTACGCATAACTCCACCTCCCAGTAATATGCTACCAAGTATTTAAGTAAATTATAACTGACAGTAAGTAGAGAAACATTTACTTTAAGTAAAGGAAGATATATAATAAAGAAAGGCCATAACAGAAAAAATATAGGTTGGTTTAATATCGAGACAAAGGGTGAATAGCGTGGAAATATATACCGTGTGTTTCTTTGGGCATAGAAGAATTCTAAATCAGTTGCCGATAGATCGCAAACTTGAGGAAGTAATTGCTAACTTATTGCAGGAGCATTCTTATGTTGAATTTCTTGTAGGACGTGATGGGGACTTCGATCAGATGGTATCCTCTGCTATTCGGCGCTGCCAGAGAGAGTATGGGCACGCCAATAGTTCGCATGTTTGGGTTATGCCATATATTACCTCATTTTTTCGTGATAATGAGGAAGCTTGCTACGCGTATTACGACGAAATTGAAATTTGTGAAAAATCGTCTGGTGCACATTTTAAGTCTGCTTTTCAGGTTAGAAATAAGAATATGGTTGAGCGATCTGATTTGGTCATCTGCTATGTAGAAACAAACGAAGGCGGCGCATATCAGACTATGCAGTATGCCATACAACAAGGAAAAGAATATCTGAATTTATACTCAATGAAGGAGGATGTGGAGTGAAAAGAGTCATTGCGATCATAATTTTTCTGCTATTTCTGCTTGCTGGATGCGATAATAACTCACCGGACTCGATTGAATGTGTATTATGCACTGCATTCCCAAGACATGCACCTTGCTTAGTAGATTTGAACTCTGGTGAGATTCTTGAATTG
>JAFYLN010000139.1 GCA_017537045.1 Oscillospiraceae bacterium
ACCAAATGGGATCGGTCAACCATTTCTCGGTTTCTAGCTTGATGGGCATTTTTGAAATGACCGACAGCGGCAGTTTCGCAGATTTCAATTTCATCATAATACTCCCGGAAAGAATCTTCATTATCTCGGAACTCTGCTGTGGAATAGGGCAGCACCAAAACATGGGCGCTGTTGTCGCTTCGATAATCTCTCTTGCACCGCCGAACAACAGAGGAAACAAGTTGATCAAATTCTCCGTCCCGTCCGGCTAAAAATTCAATATGCTCTTTTCCTCTCAGCAACTTACGAATCAGTATTTCAAGCCGCTTTTCTATAAGAAGAGGTTCTTCAATGATCCGATGACCAAAGAACGAAACTGTATATGTGTTCATTGCTGACTATCACCCGCTTTTGCACATAAATAAAGTCATCCGCTTACGGAAATTATAGTATTGCTTACTAAAACAGTCAAGCGCTTACTGCAACAAACAGAAAGTGAAAATTAGAAAAAGTATAATAAAGAGGAAATCTTGCTGCAAAGGGTGAATGATATGGGCAAAGATGTTTCCTTTAAGAATAGGGATAGATTTATTCAAATTGGTATTGCAATCGCTACACTGAGAAAGCTCCGTGGAATGTCCCAAGAACAATTAGCTGAAGAAGCAGGGATCAGCCGTTCTCTTCTAAGCTGCATTGAAGCACCCGGCATGGCACACAGTTTTTCTTTGGATGTATTCTTTAGCATAGCTGATGCTTTGAAAGTAGATCCCGCAGAATTGATCAATGCTTCTGTTTTTCCCGATCAAATTTTGAAGAAAAAGCAATAAAAAGATTTACGCCCACCGGTTTGATCCCGGTGGGCGTTCGCTATTTCGTTTAGTGGCGTCGCTTGGCTTTCTGTAATTTTATCAGCAGTTCATCCACGGCGTCGGTGTATCTGCCTTGTTGGATCAATTTGTTGCGGAAATGGAGCATTCCATTAAAAGCAAGACCATACTCCGCTGAAGAGAGAACAACTATTCGTTTAGGTGGCTTCATCGTAGATTAACTCCTTTGCTACGATCTCTGCCGCCTCATGGCGAACTGCGTTCATCCGCCTAACCCACTTCATTTGATTGGTAGCCTTCAGTTGCTCAGTAACACCATTGCGAGCCATCAGCTGGTCTACCAACTGGTCAAACATCTGAGTTGCAGACCGATCAATCTCCTGCAGGTGTTCGGTCAGTTTTCCACCAAGGAACAGCGCCGTATATAGGGCAGGCTGGTGTTCCAGCAGATACTTCCGCCGCTGCATTCCCCAAAAGCCGACCTCTGGACTTTCCGGCACTTCTACATCCGGTAGCAGGTAGTCACCTACTTGCCTATAGGTGCCGCTCAGTTCTTCAAAGGTTGATTTCATTTATTTCGCCTCCTTTTATTACCTTTACCACCATTTTCTTGTATGCCTTCCAACGAAAAAACATCAATTTGATGTTTTTCACTGTTATGTGCCTCCTTCCGATTTATCTGCCCTCATTGTATCGACGAAAGCAGTGGCTGACAAATGTGCCACAAACGACAAAAATCCCCAACTGCCGAAGCAGTTGGGGATTCTGGGTTAGATATAAAGGTTTACCCGAATGTCCTTCCATTTGTGAACTCTGCGTTTATTGCTCATGCTGTACAAATACGCTTTCGCATCTTCGCATGTCACAAGGAATGTCGCAAACAGCAGGTAATCAGAACTTAATTCCTGCCGTCCTTGATTGCAGCCTGAGCGGCGGCGAGGCGAGCGATGGGCACGCGGAAGGGAGAGCAGGAGACGTAGTCGAGGCCGATCTTGTGGCAGAACTCCACGGAGACGGGGTCGCCGCCGTGCTCGCCGCAGATACCGCAGTGGATCTTTGCGTTGACGGGCTTGCCGAGGGAGATGGCCATCTCCATGAGCTTACCGACACCGTTCTGGTCGAGCTTTGCGAAGGGATCGTTCTCGAAGATCTTGGCATCGTAGTAGGCGGAGAGGAACTTACCGGCATCGTCACGGGAGAAGCCGTAGGTCATCTGGGTGAGGTCGTTGGTGCCGAAGCAGAAGAAGTCGGCTTCCTTGGCGATCTCATCGGCGGTGAGGCAGGCTCTGGGGATTTCCATCATGGTACCGACCTCGTAGGCGATGTCGGCGCCGGCAGCGGCGATCTCAGCATCCGCGGTAGCAACGACAACGGCCTTGACATACTTCAGCTCCTTGGCATCGCCGGGGAGGGGAATCATGATCTCGGGCTTGACGTTCCAGTCGGCGTGAGCCTTCTTGACGTTGATGGCAGCGCGGATGACAGCCTTGGTCTGCATCTTTGCGATCTCGGGATAGGTGACAGCGAGGCGGCAGCCGCGGTGACCCATCATGGGGTTGAACTCGTGGAGGGAGGCGATGATGGCCTTGATATCCTCAACGGTCTTGCCCTGGGCGGCGGCGAGAGCGGCGATGTCAGCCTCCTCGGTGGGAACGAACTCGTGCAGCGGGGGATCCAGGAAACGGATGCAAACGGGCATGCCTTCCATAGCCTCGTACAGGCCCTCGAAGTCAGCCTGCTGCATGGGCAGGATCTTAGCCAG
>JAFYLN010000140.1 GCA_017537045.1 Oscillospiraceae bacterium
GCTGTTGAAGAAGTCGAAGAGAAGACCGAGTTCGACGTTATTCTGAAGTCCGCTGGCGCTTCCAAGCTGGGCGTCATCAAGGTTGTCCGTGCTGCTACCGGCCTGGGTCTGAAGGACGCAAAGGATCTGGTCGACAACTGCCCCAAGACCCTGAAGGAAGCTATCTCCAAGGAAGACGCAGAGAAGCTGGTCGCCGAGCTGAAGGAAGCTGGCGCAGAGGCAGAGATCAAGTAATTCGATCTTACATTGCAATTAAGCAGCCGCCGGTTTCCGGCGGCTGCTTTCTCGTTATGAAAGGATTCACCAATGGATTTTTCCCACTCGCAGCTGGCATCCATACTGCCCATTGAGCTTGATTGGATATCTACACTGAAATTTTTGCTCATGCTCGCTGCTGTATCTCTGGCTTTGAGCCTGTTTGGACGGATTGTATTTGGTAAGCGCTCCAATCTGAACCATGCCGTTTCATCTGCAATGGGCATTCTGTTTCTCTACGTTGTCACAGCTATTGTTCACACCTGCAATCCTGCAGGGTTCTCCCGTTTCCTCCCTCCCCTACCCTTTGTTTCATTTTCCGCAGATTATTTATATGTTCTGTCCTTTGGCACCGCAGGTATATCCGCTATTTGTAAAAATCTGCTGTCGCTGACCGTTCTGTCTTTTCTGGTAAATGTGCTGGACAAATGGATCCCAAGAGGAAAATCCTTCACCGGATGGTTTCTTCTGCGGCTTCTAAGCGTCTGGCTTGCTATGGCGCTTCATTATCTGTTCACGCTGCTGTCCCACACCTATCTTCCGGATTGGCTGACTGCCTACGCCCCGATCATTCTTCTCGGGATTCTGGTCATCATGTTTGTTCTCGGCGTTCTGAACGTCCTGCTGGGGCTTGTACTGGTGATGGTACATCCGATCCTCGGTGCCATTTATGCATTCTTTTTTTCCAACGCTCTGGGCAAGCAATTATCCAAGGCTATTGTAACCACCATTTTGATCACTGCTTTTTTCTGCATTTTAAACCACCTCGGATGCAGCGTTATCTGCATCAGCACAGCGGCGCTACTCTCCTATCTACCGCTGCTGCTTGCATTGCTCCTTTTGTGGTATTTGATCGGTCATTTACTATAATACAAACGTAAGCCCGGCTCGACCATACGTCGAACCGGGCTTTTGCAATTACTGGGGATCAGCTTATTACAGCTGGGGAGGTGTCCAGACATCGGCGCTGCCGGAGCTGGAACTGGAACTGCCGCTGGAGGCCTTCAGCTTCGTCTGACTGACAGTGGAAACAAGCATATACATGACCTCGCCATCAATGGAAACAGCGTAAATTTCCTCACCATCATGGCTCAGGGCAGGCAGCTTATAGAGCACATTTACAGACTCGTTAAAGCCCATTTTCTTATACTCGCTGCGGCACTGATATTCCTTATAGACAACAGCTTTACTTCTGGAGTAGCCAGCGAAGAATTTCTCTTCGGTATTATCGCTTTCCAGCTTCACAAAGGCACGGGGGATCTTAACCATCAGATCGGTGCCCAGATAAACGGTGCAGAATGCATCATCATAGGCTACGACCTTCATCTTGGCGCCATAGCCGAAGACAGTGATATAGGCTTCGATCTCGTCAGCCAGGATTGTGCCCTTGCATTTTTCAAAACCGGCTTCCATCTCAGGACCATGGTATGCGCCCAGCAGCGCAATGCCGCCCTGCAGAGTGGTTGCGGACAGCGAGCCCACATCCACATCAGTACCATCCGCAGGAGCACTGCTGCTGCCACCACCGGTACTGATCTTGCGGGTGCTGATATCTTCCTTCTTCATGAAGCCCTTGCCGTCCGTCCACTCGACGAATACCCAGCCGTTCTTTGCTTCCAGAACGGTGAGCTTGGTATTGGTTCCCAATCTTGCGATGGGCTCGTTTCTCATGTAGACAGAACCATAAACAGGTCTATTGTTGCGGGCATAGGCTGTATGGCTTTCGAAAGGTTCTTCCGTTTCCAGACGGATGTAATCTTCATTCACCAGCAGGTCGTAATTCTCACCGGAAATGACATAGTAATGCGCGAACTTACCGATCACTTCCACTTCCTCGCCCTTGTTAAACAGGGCGTAAACAGCCTCGGTATAGTTTGCCTTGGACAGACCCGGCTGCCACTCCGGCTCCGTAGGAGCCGGTTCAGTGGGAGCTTCGGTGGGGGCTTCCGTGGGCGCGTCGGTCGGTGCCTGCGTGGGCGCAGGGGGTGCTGTGGGTTCAGCCTCCTGACGGCTGCAGCCGCAGCCGCTAAACATTGCCAATGTAGCCATAATCAGGACTACAAATGCAATGACAGCAAATTTTCTATTCTTCATTTCATTGTTCCTCCTTATGGCTTAACCATTGGAATTATCAACCTTGGAAATCAGGCCTTCGACGAACTGGTCGTGAGCAGAGCCTGCTGCGAAGTAATCCTGATTCTGCTTTGCAACTTCATAGATGCTGCGTTCCAGAATGCCGCCGTAGAGGGTGATGATCTGGTTGCCGACCTGAATATAAGCATAGGGACGGGACTTGATTTTTGCTGCGATGGTTGCAGCATCGGTATCCAGACCGGTCAGAACACCGGTGAACCAGTTGCGGCCGTCCTTGGTCTGGAACACGCGGAAGGTGCTGCCAGCTGCGCCGCCGTAGACCTCGCTTCGGGCTTCATTGTTGATCTTGAACCAGGTGCCAGCGCTAACCATCTTTGAGCCGGCCAGACTGCCGCCGGTGACCAGAGTGCCCTTCATCAGCTTATCGGCATTGGCTGCGTTAACAGAGGTGAAGAAGCGGATGCCATTTTTGGCAGTGCCGACACGGATAGAAGTGCCCTCGTACTTAAAGAAGTTGTCCAGAGCGGAAACACGCTCGGTGGTGTAGGCATCACAGATGCCGTCGCCATCGCTGTCAGCACCCTTGACGAACCAGACATACATCGCAGTGGGATATTCGCCTGCGGTGCCGGATTCGTAGCCGTAAGCAGTGACGAACATTGCAGTTCTCTTTGCCAGTGCATCGTCCTTCGGGATCACAATATCAAGGTCACCGTTTACGGTGAATTCCGTACCGTTCACATAGACCTTACCGCCTGCTTCCACCTTGCCGTCGGCAACATTGCTCATGTCGATGACGGTGTCAGTTTTTTCCTTGACAACATAGAAGCCATTCTCATAGACAACCACATAGTTGTCAAGAGTGGTAACCACATTCAGACCTGCGGGTGCCTTGACGGTTGCGGTTGTTTCGTACAGATTCACAGTACCATCAACAACAGCAGTGCCCTCAACAACAACAGCGCTGCGAACGTTCAGTGTCTTGCCTGCAGGAATCTTAAAGGTTGCGTTGGAACCAACAGTCAGAGTCTGCTGATCCAGAGTCCACCAGAGTTCAGGAACCTGTTCCATGGAACCGGAGTGCAGCGTGATGCTGCCATTGATGTCAACCATGGTCAGGACTGCATCAGTGGTCTTGTAGTAATCGGCGTCGGGGCCCATCATCTTATAGTTCTGGGAAGTATAATAGGTACCGCCGTTGATTGCGATGGTGCCCAGAACGTCGCCCTTAATGGTCTTTCCGTTCAGATCCAGAGTAATTCCGGAAATCTTCAGCGGCTCAGTCAGAGTTGCATCCTTCAGCAGAACGATGGTGTCGCCGGGTTCTGCTGCTGCGGCAGCTTCTGCCAGGGTGGTGTAATAAGTCTCGCCGATCATGGCTTCTGCAGCCTTGGTCAGGTAGACATTTTCGCCAATACGCTGAACAGTGCCGTAAGCAACAGTCTTGTATGCTTCATCTGCCAGAGCAGCATTCAAAACAGTGTCGTTAACTGTCATAACTACTCTGCCAGTGGGCGCAGTGGGTTTCGTGCCATTGGTCTCATATTCAGAAGTACCGATTGCGATCTTGATGCCATCGGTGTTCTTCTGGGTCAGCGTGTTGCTGCCGTTGAACGTAATGTTGTTTGCTTCGGCAGATGCATTACGGACAACAACAGGGATAAATGCGGTAATATTACAGTCCTTAATTACAGCCTTGGTATCATACTCACCATCGATACGGATGCCGTACTTGGTATCTTTTGCCTCGATGGTAATCGTATCGACCAAGGCACCTTTCTGAATGGAACCCAGAGAGATACCTCTGCCGGATTCTTTTACAGAGCTGTTCTTGATGGTGACGTTCCAACCGCCATCAATCTGTGCCAGTGAGTGTACCTTGGTAGCAGTACAGCCTTCCATCACAAAATTGCTGGGAGTCTTCACCTTGACAGCAACAACGTTGCTATCTGCACCGGAACCCTCGAAAGTACAATTCTTAACAGTAACATTGACGGGGTAGTGGTTGGTTTCAACGGAATAGATGAAGCAGTGATCTGTTGCATCTGTTTTAACAAACTTGAAGTTCTGAATCGTCAGTGTATTGGTGGCATTTACATCGGAACGAGCCTTAATGGTGATCTTGCCACTGAAGGTTTTGTTGTTGCCGTCAATAGTCAGGCTGACACCGCTCTTCTGTTCAACGGTCACAGCCTCAGCGAAGTCTGTCAGCAGCGTGATGGTCTCGCCGTTCTGGACGGCATTGATAGCCTTTTGCAAGGACTTATAGCCCTGCTCTCCGATCTTTGCAACATCGGGCAGTTTCTGAACAGTGAATGTCTCATCGGAGTTATCAACTACTTCGTAGCCATCGACTATGTAGGAGTTAACATAGTCAAACGCAGTGCTCTTGAAGGTACCGCCCGTAACGGCAAATGCACCCACACCAGTGTAGTCATAAATTGCCCAGCTACCCGTGATCGTGCCGCCCGAAATGGTAACACCATTGGCCATCTCTGTCACATTATTTACGCCAATATTGCCATTCAGGGTACCACCCTTGATTGCAACAGTTGTATTCTTACCACTGCAATTATTGTATCCCTGAATATCAAGGACATAGTTATAAGTCGTGTCAGTAGAAGTCAGTATGCCGCCGCTGATTTCCAGTTTGCCCTTGCCACCAGCAGCGAATACATGAACTCGAACAGGGAACGCACCGGAGATCGTAGCACCGGAAATGGATACTGTATTCACGGTAGATGCACTATTGACATACTGACGGATTACAGTACCAGCACCAATGATTTTACCGTCCTCAACAGTAAGCGTTGCGTTGGAGCCGGAACTGTTATTATGGATTGCATAGCTTGCACCGGAACCAACAGTATTCTCAATCGTACCACCGAGGATCGTCAGAGTGCCAGTGTTCTCGATTGTGTCGGAGGAATAAGAAGTAGATGTATTTGTGGGAGTAAAGACCAGCTTGCCATTTTCGCCGCTGTCCTTGATGGTCAGATTGCCCTTGTTTGCAATCAATGCATCCCAGTTCGTAGCATTGGAGGTGTAAGAAACAGTCTTACCGTTCAGGTCCAGGACAACAGTCTTGCCGGCAGGAACAGTGACACCCTCGGTCAGAGTTACATCTTTCAGCAACTCGATTGTGCCGCCGACTTCGATGGCAGCTGCCAGAGAAGTATAGGGGGTATCACCGATCTTGGCAACGGGCTCTACCAGACCGGATTCGGTCTTGATCATTTCTTTGCCGTCAACGGTGATCGTTGCGCCGTCTTCAACGTATTCTGCACTGGGTTCACTCGTAAAACTGCCGCCCTTGATAGTAGTAACATTGCCACTATCCACTTCCAGAGAATGAATACTGCCGCCGGTAATGGTGGTCTTCGCCTCAGCAACGCTGAGCATACTATTACTTGAAGGAGAAACATAGATGTACTCGATATTTCCTCCATTAACAGTCAATGTGCCGAAAGAGTGTACCCAGTCTTTAATCTGGCCGCCCTTCACATTCAGGGTGCCGCTGTTACCAACAGAAAATCCTTCTCCGGGATTTCCGTTGAACTCAAAGACACCGCCATTGATGGTCGCAACGGAGTTGATGGTATCATAACCATTCCACAGGGCAGTATCACCAACGAAGGTACCACCGTTGATGGTCAGAGTTCCCTGGTTCAGGATAGCATAGCCATAGGCATTATTATTTACAATACCGCCATTTTCGCCGGAATCGACGATGGTCACAGTTGCACTGTTCTGAATCCAGAGAACATAGCTTACGCCTGTATCAGCAGTAATGGTGTGACCATTCAGATCAAGAGTAATGGTCTTACCGGCGATCGTAATCATTTCATCAGCGGTAATATCAACCATCAGGATGATCTCGCCGCCTGCGGCAACAGCTTCTGCAAGCGTTGCATATTCCGTTTCGCCGATCTTGGCAACAGCAGGTGCACTATCCTTCATTACGGCAATCTCTGCGCCGCATTCGCAAACACCGTCCACATAGACATGGTCTGCCATGGGCAGTTCCTCGCCCGCGATGCTTGCAGTACAGATATCACAGACCACCAGCTCATAGCCAACTTCCTTGCAGGTAGCAGGGATGGTCTCAACATGAGTCTCGCCATCGTGCTCGCAGATAGCACCGCAGGTCAGGCAAAGGCCGTTGCGTGCTTCTGCGTCCCAGTCGTGGCCGCAAACTTCGCCGCATTCGCACTTGCCGTCTACGAAAGTATGCTCGTGAGGAGGCTGATAGTTGGGATCAGCTTCGCCGCACTCGCACTTGCCGTCTACAAAAGTGTGCTCGTGGGGTGCTACATAGTTGGGATCAGCTTCGCCGCACTCGCACTTGCCCTCAACGTAGGTATGACCAGAAGCAGGAATCACTTCCGTTTTGGTCTCGCCGCATTCACAAGACAGCGTTTTTACACCGTCCTCCGTGCAGGTCGGTTCCACGGTGCCCAGCACTGCAGCAAAATCACACGCGTGGTCGGGTTTGATCTCTTCGGAGAGATCTTCGGCAAAAACAATATTCTTGGGCATCATGCTGACGACCATGAGTATTGCCATTGCCATGCTCAGGAATTTTTTCATTCGGGTTTCCATGATTTTTTCCCCTTCGTATAAATTTTCCGACTGATCACACTCTGCTTCCGCCGGACGAAGCAGGGGCGTTCAGATGATTATCACTCTTTCTGTAAGGAAAGAGTGAATCCCGGGGAGGGATTCGGCGATTTTGGCCGAGTGCACACTCCCACGGGTAACTCTTCACTTTAAATTATAGCACGGCTTTTTCCCTTTTTCAACCGCTTTTTCCGATTTTCCAGATAAATGCAGGGGCGGCCTATCCAAAGGAAATATTCAGGGTTTTTGCATTCTCCAAAATCCACTGCGCCCACTCGCGGTAGCCTTCAATATCAAAGTGACAGCCGTCAAAGGAGCGCCATGAGGGCAGATAACCCTCTTCATCTGCATAGTATTCGTTGGCATCAATATAGAGGATCGTTCTCCCGTTTGCAAAATCCCGGATGCCTGCGTTGACGATCTGCAAATTTTCCAGCGAGAAATACCATTCGCTGGCGGCCTTCTCCCTGCTGAGCGTGATCATGGACTGCAATATGATTACTGCATGGGGCTGTAAATCCTGAACCGTATGCAGAAGACCGCTGTAGGCTTCCATCAAAAGATCATAGGGCGCCCCGCAGTCGTTCAAACCCAGAGAAATGTAAATTTTATTGTATTTCTTTTCCCGCAGAAGCTGTTCGAGCTGCATCTTTGAGAAATTTACATCCGAGAGGGATTCATCCAGCACTTTGAACACAGAAAGTCCCACGGAGCAGAAATAGTCGGCATCACCAAGACGCGCATAATCGCGCAGGCCGACTGTGCGGGAATCGCCAATAAACAGAACATCATCGAACCAGTGCTCCGTTACCGCGATCAGCGGCGGCAGAGTCGGTGCCGCTTCCACCGGAGCGGAGGTCTCCACGACCGGTTCTGTGGGCGGCTGCGTTGGTTCCGCATCCGGTTTCCGCTCTTTTAAATTTCTGAGGACAAAGCATGCAGCGGGATCTTCCAGAACGGCAAAGGGCGTTTCGATCAGGCTCTTATCCTGAAACAGTCCTGCAGGGAGCAGAATCTCAAATTTCAAATAGGCACCAAGGCATGCTGCAAGGACTGTTGTCACCAAAAGCATGCACACAAGCGCGGTCAATCTTCTTTCCATATGGCACCTCAATACTGGAAGTACAGGAACGGATCCTGCGCCGCAGTAGAAATGAAATAAATGCAGATCCAGAACAGGATGACCAGCAGGACATCCGCCGCAATACTGTGGCGAAGCTTTTTCCAGAGTTTTTCAGGCAGGGGTGTTGCCAGAACCGCCCCCGCTGCCATCAGGATAAAATAATCCCGCCCCCACAACAGATAATCTCTGGGATTAACGGGAGCTGCGCCGATGCCGAACAGGCGGCCAAGGAAGGTGACCATCTGATCCCAGTCATCAATGGCAAAGGGAACCCAGCTGAGCAGAATTACAAACACCAGATAGATATGGCACAGAACACGGCTTTTTTTCAGCCATTTGCCGAAAAGCAGCCGTTCCAGTACGATCAGGGCAAACAGAAACAGCGCCCACAGCAGATAATTACCGCCGATACCGTGCCAGATGCCCGTAAAAAGCCAGACAACTGCCAGATTCAGAACGGTTTTCACAATGCCGCTGCGGCTTCCGCCAAGGGGGATATAGATATATTCCCGGAACCACAGTCCCAGCGTCATATGCCAGCGGCGGTAAAATTCAGAGACTGTTTTGGACGCATAGGGATTGTCAAAATTCCTCGGAAGTTCAAAGCCCAGCATCTTTCCAATGCCAACAGCCATCAGGCTGTAACCGTAAAAATCAAAATAAAGCTGCATGGTGTAGGCAGTGATCGCCAGCCATGCGGCAGGGGTAGAAATATTTTCATAGCCCACAATGGCAGGCTGCGCCCACAGCCCGCCCAGACGGTTTGCAAGAATTACTTTCAGGGCGAGGCCGAGGATCAGGAGCTGGATGCCGTCGTGGATCTGCCGGTGATCCGGCTTTCCGTTCCCTTCCCCATGAAGCTGTGCAGGTGCCACCAACGGGCCGGAAAGCAGCTTGGGGAACATGGCAATTTTACTCGAAAAATCCAGAAGCTTGCGTTGGGGCACCAATTTGCTGCGGTACACATCGATCAGGTATGCAGCTAACTGAAAGAGATAAAAGCTCATGCCGGCGGGCAAAAACCGGCCGCCGGCATAAACCTTCAGAAATGCCATAAGCAGTGCAAGCGCTGACAGGTACAAGGTAAGCAGCGGCTTTTTATGGGTACTTTCCAGCGTGAGGCCTGCGCCGAAGCTGGCCAGCGTGCAGACTGCAAGCAGGGCGACCCACCAGTAATTGCCGCTGCTTGCAAAGGCATAGAACGCAAGGCTTCCAGCCAGCAGTACCGCGCTGCGAAGCTTTACGGGGAATATGTAATAGACCGCCAGAAACAGCGGCAGGAAATAAAAAATAAACTCGATACTGTTAAACTGCATGTTTTTTTCAACTTCCTGTATGTCGAATTTCGTCAAATATCAGAACCATTATACCGGCTTATTAACCATAAAGCAAGCCAAAAAAGAAGAGCCGGACTTTCGTCCGGCTCTTCAGGCTTTATCAGATATTCTCCACTGCCTTGACAACATCAGCCATGGCATCGGTATTTACCGTTTCCATGAGGCCGTTATCATAGGCTTCCGCCACGGCGGGGTCAATGGGCAGACGTGCCAGAACGGGCAGATCAAACTGAGCGGCGATCTCGTCCAGATGGGACTTTCCAAATACGTTGATCTTCTTGCCGCAGTCAGGACACTGCAGATAGGAATAGTTTTCAACGAAGCCCAGCACGGGGATGTGCATCATGTTTGCCATCTTGACTGCCTTGGCAACGATCATGGACACCAGATCCTGAGGAGAGGTGACGATGACGATGCCGTCCACAGGCAGGCTCTGGAACACAGTCAGGGGCACGTCACCGGTTCCGGGAGGCATATCGACGAACATATAGTCCACATCTTCCCAGATTACATCGGTCCAGAACTGCTTGACCGCGCCTGCAATGACGGGGCCGCGCCAGACCACGGGAGAGGCAGGATCGTCCAGCAGCAGATTGATGGACATGACCTGAATGCCGCCGCGGGACAAGGCGGGGTACAGGCCCTGCTCGTTGGCACCCTGACACTCGGTAACACCAAAAGCGGTGGGTGCGGAGGGGCCGGTGATGTCAGCATCCAGAACACCTACCTTATAACCTTTACGGGCCATGGAAACTGCCAGCATGGACGTGACGGTGGATTTGCCGACACCGCCCTTGCCGGACACGACAGCAATTACCTTTTTAACGGTGGAATTGGGATTCAGGCTGGCCAGCAGGCTTTCTGCCTTGCGGTCGCCGCAATCGGAAGAGGAACAGCTGGCGCAGTTGCCACTACAAGAACTCATTTGATTTTCGCTCCTTTGATTGATATCTTTCCCTATTATAGAACTGTAATTCGGAAGTGTCAACCGTCATTTGAAATCAGGAAGATTCTGTCGCGGAAGCCGCCGCGCTCATGATGCTTTCTTTCATATGCTTCCAGCAGTTCTTCTCTGGAATGGCCGAGATTTTCTGCCAGTGCATAGACGACCTCCAGAATATCGGCCAGTTCTTCCAGATTTTTGTCCTGATGATACTCGCTGACTTCTTCATCCAGTTTTTGCTCTAAAGCAACCGTATATTCTTCCTCGGCCAGAATACGAGAGCTGGGGTTTTGTCCGTTACTTTTGATGATGGACGGAATCTTATCACGAACCAGTTTGTTGTAGACCATACTCAGTCCTCAAAGTCTTTCATAATGACGAATCTGGTTTCACCATTTTCCGTGATGCCCGCATAGAGATGGTCGTCAAAGCGGCCCACCTTCAGATAGTGCAGCATCATGTGCTTGGCAGAGGCGGGCATTTGCAGATACTCTGCTTCCTCATAGGTGAACCAGCGGAGATTTCCCTCGGTGCTCTGCAAGGGCTTTTCCGACAGCAGCTTTCCGAAGAAATAGTAATTCTGGCGAATCTCGCCATTTTTCAGCCGGAGGGTGATGTAGCGCAGCTTCATGTCCGCCACGTCCTCTTCCGCCAGGCCCAGCTCCTCCTGCATTTCCCGCAGGACGCATTTTTTCGCGTCGTTAAGTTCATCCGGTTCAAAGTGGCCACCGGCAGCGCCCACATATTTGTTGTTTGCTACCCGGGAGCCAATGCGGAACAGGCAGAGAATCCCCTGCTCCCCTGTCAGATACACGGAGGTCATGTTTCGAAGTTTACCGTCCATTATAATCATCCTTGCCTCTTTGCAGTCATTCTCTATTCAAAGCAGTTTAACAGTTTTAACTGAACCCCGTCAAATGTCAAGAAATCGCAGTGCGCAACAATATCCAGATATAGTTCCAGTATGTGCTTTTTCGCATTTGAAATGCCAGCGCAGTTTCTCGATGTAGGATAGGTTTGCTCAAGTCTATTTAAGAACGCAATATCAAGTGTATTGAAAGCTTTAAATTGGTGCAGTTTCTTCCCTTCCCGCGCCGCTTCAACCGTCAAAAGAATCTGTCGCGCTTCGGTCAACGCCATATCAGCATATACATACTCAGACCTACACAATGCAATTTCACAGCGGCGTAATGCAAAAATGAACCGGTGATGAACGGAATCATCAATTGTAACAGGATTAGCATATCCGCAACACTCAAGCATATTGGAAAATCCCGTATTCTTCGAAAACAGGACTTTCCAATAGGGTGAACGGATTTTTAATTCATTCGTCGGCATATAGGAAATATCCACACTCAGTCCATTTTCGAAGTAAACAGAAAGACCTAACACTGTTTCTGACCATTTTCGTTGGTCAACGTAGACAGGTTCAAGTGTCCTAAAGAATACAGATAGTTTCTTGTGTGCACTTGGAATGTCAGTAGCATTTGGGCATCCCGCCATCAAATCAATATCGGAATAAATATCCGTATACCCAACAGAACCGGAACCAATATGAAGTAAGCCTTCAAATTCATCTGCATCGCGCATAAATTGCACGATACTTTCCAGCAGGATATTACGATCCATTGCAGTATACATTTATTTCCTCCTTACGATGGGGATTGCTACGCCAGTGATGCAGAGCGCAGCGAATCAAAACAGGTCGATTGCCAGTGGCAATCGCTCCATAATTCAGTGCACACTGGCTCGCAATGACAGTGAATTTCTTACTCCTGCGCTTTTTCCCATTGCTCCATCAGATCCAGCAAAACCAGTTCTGCCTCTTCCTTTTCTGCCAGCAGCCGGGAAAGCTCCTGATAGTCGGCAGCGGCTGCGTCGATCTTGGGATCAAATTCCGCAACGATCTTTTCCTGCTTTTCGATTTCCCGCTCCAGACGGCGGATCAGCTTGTCCTGTTCTTTGGTGCCGCCCTTGGGTTTTTCCTTTTTGGGTTTGGGTACGTTCACAACAACAGGCTTGGATGCAGCTTCACGTTCCATGATAGAGCGGTATTTCTGATAGCCGCACTTGAAGTCCCGAATCTGACCGTCTTCCAGCAGCCAGATGCGCTCGGCAAATTTCTCGATAAAATAGCGGTCGTGGCTGACGAAGAGCAGCACACCCTCAAATTCTTCGATGGCTGCTTCCACCCATTCCCGTGAGGCAATGTCCAGATGGTTTGTAGGCTCGTCGAGAATCAGCAGATTGATCTTTTCATCCATCAGCATGCACAGCCGCAGACGGCTCTGCTCGCCGCCGGAGAGGGTTCCGACAGTTTTGAATACATCTTCGCCGGAGAACATGAACTGTCCCAGGCGGTCACGGGCGGTCTGTGGCGTACAGTTCTTTTCGTACAGCATCGTATCGTACAGTGTCCGCTCCGGATGGCTGAAATGAATGATCTGGGGCAAGTACCCCCATTTCACCGTGGGGCCGAACTGGATTTTGCCGCCGAATTCCTCTTCACCCAGCAGGCACTTGATGAAGGTAGATTTACCGGTGCCGTTGTCGCCCAAAATGGCGATGCGCTCGCCGCCCTCCACATTCAGCTCCACACCGGAAAAGAGGGTACGCTCCCCAAAGGCTTTGGAAAGATTCTTCGTTTTGAATACCACATCACCGGAAAAGTCCTTTTCACCGAAGGTGGCGCGCATGGTCTTTTCGGTTTTGGGTTTCTCCGTCTTTTTGATGCGCTCCATGCGGTGCTGGATGCTCATGGCGCGGCGGTACAGGGTGCGGTTGTTGATGCCCCAGCCCTTCATGCGCTCGACGGTATAGCCCAGCTGCTTCAGCTTTGCCTGCTCCTGCTCGTACTGCTTCATTTGCAGGTCGAAGCGGGCCTGCTTTTCGTCCATGTAGAAGGAATAGTTGCCGGAATAAAATTCTGCATGGCCGTCCACGATCTCGATGACGCGGTCCGCCACCTGATCGATGAAATAGCGGTCGTGGGAAATTGCCAGAACAGTACCTTTAAAGGTATTGATGTAGCCCTCCAACCATTCCACACTGCGCAGGTCCAGGTGGTTGGTGGGCTCGTCCAGCAGCAGAATGTCGGTCTTTTCCAGCAGGAGTCTCGCCAGATTCACGCGGGTCTTTTCACCGCCGGAAAGGGAGTCAAATTCCTGAATGCGCTGCTCGGGGCTGATGCCCAGACCATTGCAGATTTTATCCACTTCCACATCCATCTCATAGCCGCCGCCGGACTGGAAACGGTTGACGAGGTTATCGTATTCTCGAAGCTGGTCTTCGGTTGCCCCTTGCGCCATTTCCTTTTCCATAGCTTCCATTTTCCGCTTGGCAGCCATGATGGCAGAAAAGGCTGAGCGCAGCACATCCTCTACCGTGAATCCTCCGGGGAATTTGGGAATCTGGGAGATCAGACCCAGCTTTTTATTGGGATTGACAAAAACTTCACCGTCATCATAGTCCATCTGTCCGGTGAGGATGTTGAACAGTGTGGTCTTGCCGCAGCCGTTGCGGCCGAGGATGGCAACACATTCTCCCTCCTGAATCTCGAAGGACAGTCCTTGCAGCAGATTCTCACCAATGACAAAGAATTTTGTTAAATTGTGTACAGATATATCAACCATTGTGTTTCTCCATATATCTCA
The DNA here is from genome assembly GCA_017537045.1 of Oscillospiraceae bacterium. The sequence continues at coordinate 14,026 of JAFYLN010000140.1, forward strand.
TTTCCCGTTCGAACAGACCGTCACGCAAAGGAACGTCCTTGCCCGTAAACCGAAAACCCATTTTCTCATACAGATGAATCGCAGCATCATTATTCGACAGCACCGTCAGTCGCAGATGGTCTGACTGTGATTGAGCAAAACGAACCGCTTCCGTGCCGTAGCCTTTTCTCTGATGTGCAGGATGAATATACACATCGCCAAGCACACTTTCATCTAAGCTAAAGACGCCAACCAGAACACCGTCAAAAATCAAATAGAGTTGTCCCAGCTTTTTCACAAGAAAACTTTCATAATCTCTGTTCTCCATAAATTCCGGAGTGCACACGCTCTTGTGTGATTCCCGCCATGAGCAAGAATAAACCTCCAAAGCATCATGAAAGTTTTCTCTATCAACAAGTACAATTTTCATCAATAATACCCATGCAGTAAAATACTGTCATTGCGAAACCAGTCCGCAGACTGGTTGTGGCAATCCGCATCCCCTTACGGTTGTATCGATCCGCATAATCCCTCGCAAAGAGAGCACGGATTGCCACGTCGCTTCGCTCCTCGCAATGACATATGATCGAAATACTACATGAGTTATATACCTGTGACTAATTCGTCCAGTTCCTCAAGAGAGTAAAGCAGATTCACTGCCTGCAAAAAGGAATTGGTGCTCATTCTTTCGGGAAAGCCCAGTTTTTTGATCAGCATTGTGCGTTTTTCCGTGCTGCCAGAGCCGTATAGACCCAAGTCCATCAGGTCGGCCTTGGTGATCTCCTGACAAGCGCAACTTGTCTGTCCGTCTTCAAAAGTCGCGCCGGCCCGGCGGAGGGATTCCAGAATGACTTCCCGGGTCATACCTTCCACACCCAGCTTGCCCTCCTTGCCGCCCTTTGCCTTGCGGCGCTCCTTGCCGAAAATATCAGGGGTATAAGCATGCTTCAAATATTTTCCCGGAATGGCGCTTTTGATATGATTGCGGATCACAAAACCCGCGCCGTCCGCATCCGTAAAGACGATCAGGCCGCGAATTTCGGCGATGCGGCGCAGCAGCGCCATCTGCTCCCTGTCCTTAAAAATACCAAAACCAGAGGTTTCCAGAATTGGGGCATCCACGATCTGGGACAGGGTATTTTTATCGTAGCGGCCTTCCACCACGATGGCTTCCTTGATCTTAACCACGGCGCGCCTCCTGTGCAAGCTGCAGGATCAGCAGTTCCAGCAGGCGGTTAGGGTCATCAAAGGATGTTTTCATCTTATAGTCCGTTTCCAGCACCAGTTCTGCTGCCCGGGCGCAGAATTCGGGCGGGAAAAGGCGGGCTGCGTCCATGGTCTTACGGGCAGGATAATCAGGGATATGGTACAGCTTCATCAAATCTGTCGCACCGCGGCCATTATCCAGCAGGGTTCTGGCGGTGCTGAGCCGGCGGAAATGACTGCCGATCGCACCGAGAATATACAGCGGTTCCTCCTGCATTTTCAGCAGGGTCTGCAGCTTCTGCAGAGTCTGCCCGTACTTGCCTTCGCTGATCAGGTCGGTCATCTGGAAAACAAGTGCATCCAGTACCGGTTCTGTCACGGCATCAATATCCGCTTTCACGATCTCATCGGCAGCGGAGTAGGAGGAAATCTTGCTGATCTCCCCTGCCAGTGCCGTCATGGTGCCGCCGGTAATATCAATGAGGTACGCGCACAGGTCATTGGAGATCCGCTTGCCCCGGGCAAGGAAATGCCGGGAGACCCACGCGATCAGCTCCCGCTGACCCTGCTTGGCAAATTCTACAATGGCAGCATTGGACTGTATCGCCTCCCACAGCTTTTTCAGCCGTTTGTCAGGCTTCCACTGGACGGTTTCATAGGTGAAAACAACCGTGCAATAGCCGGGAATATCGGAAAGGACTTCCGCAAGCTTGGTACGCTCGGCATCAGGCAGTTTGAAAATATCCACTTCGTCCACCTGCACCAGCGTGAAGTCTGCCATCATGGGCATGGCTTCCACAGAATCTGCAAAGGACTGGACATCAAAGGTTTCGTTATTCAGTTTATGAAAATTAAAAGATTCCGTCAGCTCGTCCAGCAATGCCTTTTTCAGCTGTTCGAAATAATGGTGCAGAAGAAAAACTTCCTCACCATGAAAAATATAGAGCCGGCCGGGTGTACCGCTTCGAATCGCAGCTTTCAGTGCCTGCAGGCTATCTTGTTTTTCGGAATCATACTTTTTCGCCACGGTATCACCTCCTGAGTACAATATTTCCGTGCATGTCAGTACGGTAAACCACACAGCCGATGGCAGCAAGGCGGCCAAGCACTTCCTGTGCCGGATGGCCGTAGGGGTTCTCCCCAACGGAAATCACCGCAATTTTTGGTTTTGTGACTGCCAGCAGTTCTTCGCCAGTAGAATGCTTGGAACCATGATGCCCGGCAACCAGAATATCCAGCTCCGGGATCTCGGCTGTTTTCAGCAGCATCCGCTCACCAAAGTCACTGCGGTCTCCGGTAATCAGTATATCACAATTTTCGTGGCGGAACAAGATGGCAAGGCTGCTTTCATTGCTGGAATCCGGCACAACAGGGGCAAAAATCGATAATTCTGTAGCCCCATAGGTAAGCTTTATGTTCTCTTTCAGTTCCATTACCTGACCTGTGTAGGGTGCAAGGGTTTCCAGAACGCCGTTTTCGTCTGCGCAATCCGGCACAAAGAGGGTATCTGCCGGAATGCGGGACAAAAGGTAAGCCATACCGCCGGAGTGGTCGGCATCAAAATGGGTGAGGATGGCACCATCGAGACGGAAGATGCCTTGGGAAAACAGTCGTTCTGCGGCTATATCCGCAGCCTCCTCTGCATCACTGCTTCCACAGTCTACAAGGTAGGTTTTTCCCTCGCTTTGCAGCAGAATGCATTGTCCCTGGCCTACGTCCAGTACCGTCATGCGGCAGTCATCTGTCATCGGTTCCAGCCATGATGCACATAGGGCAAGGCAAAATCCGATCACCGCACAGCATGCGAGCATGGCAGGCTTTTTCGTTCTGCTGAGCAAAAATACAGCAAGAAGAAGGTAGCAGAATACGAGCCAGAGGACAACATAGATACTCGCAGTATAAACTGCGGATAGTGGAACTGCAGCCAGCGTTTTCGCTACAGCCAGAACATAGCGGATCGGCCACGCGATCACAGTGGCCGTCATGGCTGCTGCGGCAGGCCAGATGGTGCCGAACAGGCAGACCAGCATAATTCCATAGAAAATGAAGCTGATGACCCAAAGCGTCAACAGATTGGTGGCAACACCAACCAGGCTGACCGTATCAAAGCAAAGGGCAACGATAGGTGTTGTCATGGTCATAGCGCTGAGCGTCACGGAAACAGAGCTGATCAGCCAGCGTTTGAGACCAGCTTTCTTTTTGTTGAATTTCCCCGTCAGGTATTGGTGAATGGGTGCATTGAACTGTAAAATACCGGTCATGCAGCCGACTGAAAGCTGGAAACTGACGGAAGTGATGACCAGCGGATTCAGCGCAAGCATCACAAGGCACGAAAAAGCCAGTTCCGTGAAGCCGTCGTATTCCCTGTTCAGGAGCATGGCAGCAATCATCAGAATCTGCATGATACAGGCACGGGTGATAGATGGAGAAAAGCCTGCCGCCGCTGCGAACAAAAAAAGCGTCGGAACGCCTAGTATGGCCACCAGATAACGGCGCTTGAAGCAAAGAAGGTTGATAAGCGTGAACAAAAGCGTCACATGCAGGCCGGAAACAGCGATCACATGGGAAATACCGGAGAGCTTGAAGGCTGTATCAGTTTCGTAATCAATGCTAGTGCGGTCACCCAGCAGCAGAGCTTTTGCAAATGGTGCAGCATCTTCCGGAAAATTTTCTTCCAGAATCTGCAGCAGCCTGTGCCGGAGTTTAGCCGGAAATGACCATTTCGGTGGCTGTGCCAGTTTCAGAAGCTCAGCATCCTCTTCCTGATAGGCCAGCAGGAAAATACCTTTTCCCTGATGGGCAGTTGGCTCATCTGCGCCATCGGGCGTTGTAACGCGGAATTCAAAGGCACCCCGCAGCACGTCTCCCGGCTCCATTGCAATATCACCGCTGACATAGAATTTAGCTCGAACAGGCTTTCCATTCAGACGAAGCACACCTTCCACTGCTGTGCCGTAATCTGTTTGATAACTGTAGTCCGTACAATAGGCAGTTGTATCTGCAATTTTCCCATCCAAGTCAGCAGCAAGAGAAAGATAGCCCGATGCATACAATTGGAACCATAAAAAGCCTGCCGCACAGCCAAGGCAGATTGCTGCTGTGCAGCGCAGCCATTTGATCCTGCCGCCAAATGCAGACAGAGGAACAAAGGCCAAAATCAGAATCAATGCAGGGATCCAAAGCCCAGCAGTCAACCACAAATAGGCGCAAAGGGCACAGGCTGCACCAAATCCAATTGTAAACCACATAAGTTTTCGCATATTACAGCCCTCCCCTTTCAAAAAATACGGGCGCCGCCTCTGCGGCAGCGCCCGAAAAGAACCATTATTTTACCTTGGATGTGACAAAATCATCGACCAGTGCCAGAGCGTTATCGACTTTGGTGGCATCCTTGCCGCCGCCCATAGCAGAATCGGGCTTGCCGCCACCGCTGCCGCCGCAAGCGGTGCAGACCTGCTTGACCAGATCACCGGCCTTGATGCCCTTGGCAATGGCTTCCTTACCGCAGACAGCCAGGAATGTTACCTTTTCGCCGTTGACGGTTGCCAGAACAGCTGCAACAGAAGGATCCTTATCGCGAAGCAGGTCTCCCATCTGGCGCAGCTTGGCTGCGTCCGCATCGGGAACCATGACGGTCATGACCTTCAGGCCGCCGATGTTATGGGCACCGAACAGGAAACGATCCACTTCGCCGGCAGTTTCCTTTGCCTTGAAGGATTCCACAGCCTTCTTCAGTGTCTTGATCTCCTCCACCTGGCTTTCCAGCTTGGCAGCCAGTTCGGCAGGCTTGGTCTTCAGCACGGCGCAAGCGTCGTAAACGCGCTGACGGGTGCGCTCCATCTCAGCCAGCGTCTCCTTACCGGTGATGGCCTCGATACGGCGGACACCGGAAGCAACGCTGCCTTCACTTTCAATGCGGAAGGGGCCGACCTTGGCGGTGTTGTCCAGATGGGTACCGCCACACAGTTCAATGGAATAGTTGCCCATATTGACCACGCGGACGGTATCACCGTACTTTTCGCTGAACAGCGCAGTTGCGCCCATAGCCTTGGCATCATCGATGCTCATCTCACGCACATTGATGCCGTAGCCTTCCAGAACGGCGGTCTGCACGACGGCATCGACCTTTGCAAGTTCCTCAGCAGTCAGTGCGGAGTAGTGGGTGAAGTCAAAACGCAAACGGTCGGGCAGAACCAGAGAACCGGCCTGATGGACATGGTCACCCAGAACGCTGACCAGAGCCTTCTGCAGCAGGTGCGTTGCGGAGTGGGCGCGCATGATGGCCTTGCGGCGCTCCACATCAATGGAAGCCAGAACCACATCTTCGACCTTGATGGCACCGGCGATCAGCTTGCCATGGTGCAGGTACTTGCCGCCCTTGTCCTTCTGGACATTGGTGACCTCAAAGCGGCTGTCGCCTACGAGGATCACGCCGTGGTCAGCAACCTGACCGCCCATTTCTGCATAGAAGGGGGTCTTGTCCAGCACGATGATGCCGTTTTCGCCGCCGGCGATGGTGCCGGAGACTTCATCGCCGACACAGACTGCCAGAACCTTGGCTTCGCAGCAGTTCTCGGTGTAGCCGACGAAGGTGGTGGGGGTGTTGTCCAGACCCAAGTCTATACCAGCCCAAGCCAAATCACCCAGAGCCTTGCGGGCTTCGCGGGCACGGACACGCTGCTCTTCACGCAGGCGGGTGTACTCGTCCATATCGATGGTCATATCCTCATCGGCAACCATTTCCACGGTCAGGTCGATGGGGAAACCGTAGGTATCAGCCAGCAGGAAAGCATCGGCACCTGCGAAGACACTCTTGCCCTCAGCCTTGTGCTGTGCCATCTTTTCATTGAAGATTGCCATACCGGTATCAATGGTACGGGCGAAGTTCTCTTCCTCAATCTTGACAATGCGGGTGATATATTCAGCGCGCTCGCGCAGGTAGGTGTAGTGGCACTCGTTTTCCTGCACAACAGTCTCGACGACCCTGTACAGGAAGGGCTTGTTGACACCCAGCAGCTTACCATGACGGGCAGCGCGGCGCAGCAGGCGGCGCAGAACATAGCCACGGCCTTCGTTGGAGGGCAGAACACCATCAGCGATCATGAAGGAGGAGGCGCGGATATGGTCGGTGATAACACGCAGGGAGACATCCATCTTGACGGAGTTGCCGTAGGAAGCGCCGGTCAGCTCGGTGACCTTGTTGGTGATGTTCATAACGGTGTCAACATCGAACAGGGAGTTTACATCCTGGCAGACAACTGCCAGACGCTCCAGACCCATGCCGGTGTCGATGTTCTTCTGAGCCAGTTCGGTGTAGTTGCCCTGGCCATCATTGTTGAACTGGGAGAAAACGTTATTCCAGACTTCCATGTAGCGGTCGCAGTCGCAGCCCACCACGCAGTCAGGCTTGCCGCAGCCGTACTTTTCACCGCGGTCATAGTAGATCTCGGAGCAGGGGCCGCAGGGGCCGGAGCCATGCTCCCAGAAGTTATCCTTCTTACCGAAACGGAAGATGTGGTCAGCAGGGACACCGATCTCCTTATTCCAGATTTCGAAGGCTTCGTCGTCGTTTTCATAGATAGAAGGGTACAGGCGGGATTCTTCCAGACCGACAACCTTGGTCAGGAATTCCCAGCTCCATGCGATGGCTTCCTTCTTGAAGTAGTCACCAAAGGAGAAGTTGCCCAGCATTTCGAAGTAGGTGCCGTGGCGAGCAGTCTTACCGATGTTTTCAATATCGCCGGTACGGATGCACTTCTGGCAGGTGCAGACGCGGTGACGGGGAGGCTCCACTTCGCCGGTGAAGTAGGGCTTCATGGGTGCCATGCCGGAGTTGATCAGCAGCAATGATGCATCATTCTGGGGAATCAGCGAAAAGCTGGGCAGGCGCAGATGGTTCTTGCTCTCGAAGAAGGACAGGAACATCTCGCGCAGTTCGTTTACGCCATAGGGTTTGGGATTCATAGAATTACCTCCAAAGTAGTACTGTCATTGCGAACCAGTCCTCAGACTGGTGTGGCAATCCCCAGTTTCATCGGACACCCCGCAAACTTTCGGGGATTCCCACGCCAGTGTGCGCACTGGATCGGAATGACATATAAATTATAAAATTAAAACACCCCTATCGGCAGATAGGGGCGTGGAAAAACGCGGTACCACCCTAATTCATCCGCAAGGCGGACATCTTAGACGCTCTGTAACGGGAGCTCCCGTCCCGGTCCTCCCGGGCGACGCAGGAAGTGGCTTGCAGGTTCTGATCAACGAGGGCTTTCACCGCTTCCCTCTCGCTACGGATGACTCCCCTGCTTGATTTCCGCATAGTCTTTGCATATCGTGATATATTCTACACAAGAGAAGCAGAAAAGTCAATGATATTCCACTTCTTTTTCCTGAATTTTCTCAGAAAAAGCGCGCATACAGAACGGAATATCCGCATTCGGGTTCCAGAAGCGCACCTTTTGCTTGGCAAAGCTGGGAAGCTGCGGAATTGCCTCTCCGGGAAAAACCACCAGTTCCAGCGCAGCACCAGATTCCGTATACTCCACCTGATAGTCCAGAACACTGGACCATGTCAGAAGCTGGCTTTCCAGATGCTCCCGCAGGAGGTCATCTTTTCTTGTGGGTTTTACATCCACCACTCTGGGTTCCTCGCAGCCGCAGCAACAGTTCTGATGATGGATCAGAACTGTCACTTCCGGGTCATAGGTAAGCGACGGATCTTTTGCAGATTCAAAATAAAGCCTGCCGCGGTTGGGGTTGGACGTTTCCGCCCCACTGTGGTACAGGCAGGGCTTAAACACATCCTCGCGGATATGGATGCCTACCTCCTGCGCGCAGCTGAAACCACCGATCACAGGGCCGGACCGAACGGCATAGCAGCCCCATGTGTTGCAATCAAGACCTTTTTTTAATCCCTCAACCATCCAGGGTGCAAAGGGGTCACCGCAGACAATGGCATCATAAACATAAAGAGGCGTAGCCGTGGCGCGCGCCAGCTTCATCAGACCCAGAATCACCAGCGGCGAGCCGACAATGGTATTGGCATGGGTATCAAATGCAAGGCGCAGCAGTTCCTTCCAACGGTAGTCAGAACCCCAGAAAACAGGCTTTGCCTCACAGCGGAGCACCGCTTCCTTGAACACACCGCCAAGGCTGAGAGAACCCTCATCCGGATAGCAGATCAGAACCGGCTCCAAGGTCGACAAAAAAGGCTTGATACGGCCAGTCAGGTACTGAATGGTCGCTTCCAGCGCTTCGGGTGTGGTTTCCAGTTTCAAAAGCTTCTGATAAGCATTCTTCATAGAAAGCAGTCCTCCTTTCCCAGAATATGGTTATTTTGTTATTATACATGATAGGAGCAGCTCTTTGCAAGAAGTTTTAAAAGTTCGGAGGATTGGACAAAAAGAAGGACTGAATCTTGGCGAAATAACGAAAGCAGTTTGATCCCGTCCTTGCAAAGAGCAATGTGGCGCGCAATGTCTTTGGGGAACGGATTCCCACGGCTGCTGCGCAGCCTCGGAATGACAAAATCGGGATGTTGAAAACAGGGAGCCAATGGCTCCCTGTTTTTATTGCTCTTTCGTAGGAGACAGGTTACCCGTCCCTTACGATACGATCATTCGGTCACAGAAGCCGGATGCCTGCCTTGGCGCAGGCTTCCATGGTCTCGTAATCCCAGACGCTGGACTGGACTTCTCCGATGTGGGCACAGCCCATCATCAGCATACAAAGGCGGCTCTGGCCGATACCGCCGCCAATGGTCAGAGGCAGTTCGTTGTTCAGGAGCATTTTGTGGAAGGGCAGTTCCCGGCGGTCGTCGCAGCCGGAGACAGTGAGCTGGTAATCGAGGGATTCAGCATCCACGCGGATACCCATGGAGGATATCTCCAGCGCACGGTTCAGCACGTCATCCCAGAAGAAGATATCACAGTTAAGCTGCCAGTCATCATAGTCAGGCGCACGGCCATCGTGGGGCTTGCCGGAACGCAGCTTGCCGCCGATCTGCATGATGCAGGCCGTCCGATGTTCCTTGACGAAGGCCTTTTCGCGCTGGGAACCGGTAGGCAGCTCGGGATACATATCCTCCAATGCCTGGGAGGTGATAAATGCCACATCCCGGCACAGATCGGCATGAAGCTGGGGGAAACGAACCTTGAGGCGGTCGTTGGTATCACAAATGGCCCGAACAATGGCCCGGACAATGAGTTTCAAATACTCGGAATTTCGATTGTCACGGGTAATAATCTTCTCCCAGTCCCACTGGTCGACATAGATGGAGTGGATATTGTCCAGATCTTCATCGCGGCGGATGGCGTTCATATCGGTATACAGGCCGTTTCCAACGCTGAAATTATAGCGTTTCAGGGCAAGGCGCTTCCACTTTGCCAGAGAATGGACAACCTGCGCATCCTTACCAACAGCCGGAATATCAAAGCTGACAGGACGTTCAAAGCCGTTCAGGTTATCGTTCAGGCCGGAATCCTCGGTGACAAACAGGGGTGCTGACACGCGCTTCAGGTTCAGCGCAGAGGCAAACTCCTCCTGAAAGGTTCCCTTGATGTAAGCAATTGCCCGCTGGGTATCGTATTCATCCAGAATGGGCTTATAGCCTGCGGGGATGTAAATTGAATTCATAACAAATCACCAGCCTCTCGGTTAAAACTGTCTTTCAAAATTTAAAAACCGGGTGCCCTGAAACGTCAGAAGCCCCTTATCGCCTTCCACGATCAGACCGTACTCCGAACCGCTCAAATGCAGTTCCATGCGGTCGCCGCTTTCCACCTGAAAGGTAACATAGTAGGTTGTGGAGGTGGATGTGTGATGGTGCTTTCCGGCATGGTGATGGCGGCTGACATTGGTGCGCTTGGCAACAACCGTCACCGGAACCGTCAGCTTCGGAGAATGATTATTCTTGTTCCACTCCCCCAGACCTTTCAGCAGTGTTCCGATAAACACCACAAAGAACAAACCGAACATGATAAAAAACATGATCTCAAAAAGCCCGAATCCAAAACCGAAACCCAGCATTCTCCCCACCCTTTCATTTGAAGATATGCTATACTTTACCATTTCTTCCGCAGAAAATCAACTGTCTATGTGCGCCAAACAAATGTCTGCGGCTGGAAAATATTTTATATTTGCTCTTGCATTCATGTTTTCGCCGTGATATAATGTGCACAGCTACTGTACATGGAGGCAATTATGATCCGATTCGACGCTGCACAGTTTTACTTTACCTACTATTACTTTTTTGGTGATAAAAAGTAATAGCGATTTGTGTTGCATTGGATTTACAGGAGCGTAAAAAGTATTTTAAACGCCGCACGAATTGCTCGTGTGGCGTTTTATTTTTAGGGAGATGTTATTATGATCGCTGTTTTGAAGCAGGGAACCACCATTGAGCAGAGAAATCATCTGGTACAATGGTTGAAGAGAATGAATCTGGATGTTCATGTATCCGAGGGTCAGGAGATCACTGTTCTTGGTCTGGTTGGCGATACCAGCCGTGTGGATATGGATCTATTGAGAAGTCTGGAGATTGTTGACAGTGTCAAGCGGGTTTCCGAGCCGTTCAAGCAGGCAAACCGGAAGTTCCATCCGAAAGACACCATCATCCAGATCGGTGACGTGCGCATCGGAGGCGGTTATTTTGCTGTGATCGCTGGCCCCTGCTCGGTGGAATCGGAAGAACAGATCATCGAAGTTGCCACTGCAGTGAAAGAAGCCGGCGCACATATTCTGCGCGGCGGTGCTTTCAAGCCCCGTACTTCTCCTTACGCTTTTCAGGGCATGAAGGGCGAAGGTATCAAACTGCTGCTGGAAGCAAAAAAAGCCACCGGACTGCCCATCATCACAGAAATCATGAATATCCGTGATCTGCCCCTGTTTGAAGACGTGGACATCATTCAGGTTGGTGCCAGAAATATGCAGAATTTCGATCTGCTGAAAGAGCTTGGCAAGACCAGCAAACCAATCCTGCTCAAGCGCGGTCTCGCAAATACGCTGCAGGAACTGCTGATGAGCGCGGAATATATTATGAGCGAGGGCAATGAGCAGGTAATCCTCTGTGAACGCGGCATCCGTACCTTTGAGACCTATACGAGAAATACACTGGATCTTTCCGCTGTGTGCGCCCTGCACGAGCTGAGCCATCTGCCTGTGGTGGTGGATCCCAGCCATGCCACCGGCAAGGCAAAAATGGTGCCGCCCATGGCAATTGCCGCTACCGCCGCCGGTGCTGACGGCATCATGGTGGAAGTTCATAATAATCCTGCCTGCGCATTGTGCGATGGTGCCCAGTCTTTGACACCCGCACAATTCCACGAGCTGAGCCACCGCATCCACAAGATTCGGGAGGCGATCGTATGACAGTCGGCATTCTGGGCTTGGGACTGATCGGCGGTTCCATGGCTCGCGCCTATGCGCTGGATGGACACACGGTGCTTGCCTGTGAAAAGGATGAGCAGATGCTTTCCTTTGCCATGCTGGCCGGTGCCGTCCACGGAAAGCTGGATGCCGAACATATTGCATCCTGCGATTTGATCCTGCTGGCCATTTATCCCGGCGGCAGTGCTGCCTGGCTGGAAGAGCATGCACATCTTATTTCCAGAGAAACGCTGGTTATGGATCTTTGCGGCATCAAGCGGGAAATCTGCCGCCGCTGTTTTCCTCTGGCGAAACAATATGGTTTTACGTTTGTGGGCGGTCATCCCATGGCCGGTTCCCAGTTCTCCGGTTTCAAATACAGCCGCGCCAACCTCTTCGATGGACAGCCCATGGTGCTCGTACCACCGAAATTTGACGATATCACCCTGCTGGAGCGTTGTAAGCAGGCATTGGAGCCATGCCGTTTCGGTCATTTCTCGGTAACGACCGCAGCCGAGCACGACAAGATGATCGCATTTACCTCCCAGATGCCTCATATTTTGAGTAATGCATTTATCAAGTCCCCCACAGCGCGGAATCACAAGGGCTTTTCCGCAGGAAGCTATAAGGATCTGACCCGCGTAGCATGGCTCAATCCCCAGATGTGGGCGGAGCTTTTTCTGGAAAATAAGGATTTTACCCTGTCCGAACTGGATTTTTACATTGGAAGCCTTTGCGCTTACCGCAACGCACTGGCAAAGGATGATCTGCAAGCCCTGACCGCTCTGCTGGAAGAGGGCAGGCGCTGTAAGGAAGAGGTGGATGGATGAATACCGTTTCTGTAACCGCATCCAAAAACTATGATGTCCTGATTGGCTGCGGCCTGCTGCAATCTCTGGGAAGCTATGCCGCCAGAATGAACAAGGTGAAAAAGGTTTGCATCGTCAGCGAAACTAATGTATGGCCGCTTTACGGTGCACAGGCAAAGGAAAGCCTGCATCAGGCAGGGCTGGAAGCCACAGAATTTATTTTTCCTGCCGGAGAACAATCGAAAAACGCTTCTGTTTATCTGGAGCTTCTGAACTTTCTGGCAGAAAAGCACCTCACACGCACCGATCTGATCATTGCTTTGGGCGGCGGTGTAGTTGGTGATCTGGCAGGCTTTGCTGCTGCGACCTATCTGCGGGGCATTCCCTTTATTCAGGTTCCCACCACGCTGCTGGCGGCGGTAGATTCCTCCGTTGGCGGCAAGACTGCCATTGACCTGTCCGTGGGCAAAAATCTGGTGGGTGCATTCTACCAGCCCAGGCTGGTGCTTTGCGACACAGATTGTCTGAACACATTGCCTGCGGATGTTTTCCGGGATGGATGCGCTGAAGTGATCAAATACGGTGTGTTGTACGATCCTGCGCTTTTTACACATCTTATGGAAAAAGGTCTGGATTTTAACCGCGAAATGGTCATCACCCGCTGTGTGGAGCTCAAGCGCGATGTGGTGGCAGAAGATGAATTTGACACCGGCGCAAGAATGAAGCTGAATCTGGGGCACACCATTGGCCACGGCGTGGAAGCACAGAGCCGTTTCGAAATTTCCCACGGCAAGGCGGTTGCCATTGGCATGGCGATCGTTGCCCGTGCCGGAGAAAACTGTGGCATTTGCAGTCTTGAGGCAAGGGATGCAATCATCGCCATTCTTGAAAAGTTCGGGCTTCCCGTGTCCTGCATATTTTCTGCGCAAAGCCTTTACCGCAGCGCCCTTTCCGACAAAAAACGCAGCGGCGGCACGGTGAATCTGATCATTCCGGAGCGCATCGGCTTCTGCCGCATCGAACCAACTGCCGTTGAAAATCTTCAATCCTTTATCGAAGCAGGTCTATGATATGGACATCACCATCTATCCGGGAAAGCTGCGGGGTTCCGTTGCAGCGATCCCATCAAAATCTCAGGCGCACCGCTATCTGATCTGCGCGGCCTTTGCATCCACGCCGACCACGTTGATCTGCCCTGACACCAACCGCGATATCGAAGCAACCGCCGATTGTCTGAGGGCATTGGGCGCAAGAATCATCCGGACATCTGACGGTTATCTGATCGAACCCATTCGGAAAGTTCCCCGGCAGGCTGTACTGAATTGCTGCGAAAGCGGCTCGACACTGCGCTTTATGCTCCCCATCGTTGGTGCGCTGGGTGTGGATGCGGTCTTTCAGTTGGAAGGGCGCCTTCCCCAGCGTCCCCTCTCCCCGCTGTGGGAGGAACTGGAACGAAAGGGCTGCACACTTTCCCGTCCCACGGCAGATACGATCCGTTGCTGCGGCAAGCTGCAGGGCGGAGATTACTACATTGACGGCGGCGTATCCAGCCAGTTTATCACAGGACTTTATTTTGCGCTTCCCTTGCTGAGAACGGATAATTCCCTTTTCATCACGGGAAAGCTGGAATCAAAGCCCTACGTCAGAATGACCCTCCGCGCGCTTGGCATCTTTGATTATCCGGACAGTCCTTCTCCCGGTACCGTTGCAGTTGAAGGCGACTGGAGCAACGGTGCCTTCTGGCTGGCTGCAAAAGCACTGGGAAATTGCCTTGATGTGATAAACCTGGATCCTGCTTCGCCCCAGGGCGACCGCGCCGCCGCAGAATTGCTGCCTGCGCTGGAGAAATCCGTTACCATTGATGTATCCGATATTCCCGATCTGGTGCCGGTTCTGGCTGCGGTCGCTGCAGCAAAAAACGGTGCGGTTTTTACGAATATTCAGCGGCTGCGGATTAAGGAATCCGACCGAGTGGCAGCTGTGATAGAAATGATCGAAAATCTTGGCGGAAAAGCGGAAGCCACCGAAGACACCCTGACCGTTTACGGCACCGGATTGACCGGCGGCAGCGTCAGCAGCCACAACGATCACCGCATTGCCATGGCAGCCGCAATTGCAGCCACGGTCTGCAAACAGCCGGTGACGATTCTCGGTGCAGAAGCGGTTAAAAAATCTTATCCTAAATTCTGGGATGAATACCAGAAGCTCGGAGGTTATTATGAGCAGTACCTACGGTGAAAATTTGAAATTATCCATATTCGGGCAGTCCCACGGGCCAGCCATCGGCATGACCCTCGACGGCATTCCGGCTGGACTTCCCGTGGATCTTGAAAAGCTGCAGCAGTTTCTCAACCGCCGTGCACCGGGTCAGAACGATTGGTCTACCCCCCGCAAGGAAGAGGATCGTCCAGAATTTTTAGGAGGCATGGTGGATGGATTTACCTGCGGTGCACCCATCGCAGCGATCATCCGCAACAAAAATACCCGCTCCGGTGACTATGACAATTTGAAGGATATCCCCCGCCCGGGTCATGCGGATTACACTGCCGATGTCAAATACGGTGGTTTTCAGGATGCTTCCGGCGGCGGACATTTCTCCGGACGGCTGACCGCACCCCTGTGCATTGCAGGCGGTTTGTGCAAGCAGTGGCTGGAGGAAATGGGAATCTCAGTCGGAGCGCACATTCTGGCCATCGGTGAATGCGGAGATGTGTATTTCGATCCCGTGGATCCGGAAATTGAATCCGTCAGTAAGGACTTCCCTGTTCTGGACGAAGAAGCCGGCCAGGCCATGCAGGATTTCATTGCACAGGCAAGAGCCGCCGGTGACAGCGTTGGCGGTATCATTGAGTGTGCCATTACAGGTCTTCCCGCCGGCATTGGCGAGCCGATGTTCGGCGGTGTGGAAAGCCGGATTGCGCAGATCGTCTATGGAATTCCTGCTGTCAAGGGCATAGAATTCGGAATCGGATTCGACTGTGCCTGTGTCCCCGGAAGTCAGAGCAATGACGATTTTGCCATTGTAAACGGCAAAGTTGTGACCCATACCAACAACGCAGGCGGCATTCAGGGCGGCATCACCAACGGTATGAGCGTGATTTTTACAACAGCCTTCAAAGCAACACCGTCCATCGCCTGCGGCCAGCTGAGTGTCAACCTGAAGACCATGGAGGAAGTGCCGCTGGAGGTCAAGGGCCGCCACGATCCCTGCATTGTACCCCGGGCTGTTCCTGTTGTGGAAGCGGCAGCAGCAATTGCAGTTTACGACTTGATTCTGGGTAATACGCAGACCAGCAGGAGGAAATAAAATGGAACTGAAAGATTTAAGAAACGAGATTGACCAGATCGACGATGCGCTGGTGAAGCTCTTTGTACACCGCATGGAAGTTGCTGCACAAGTTGCTGACTACAAGAAAGAAAAAAACCTGCCTATCTTCGTCCCTGCCCGTGAACGCGAAAAGCTGGCAGATGTTGCCGAAAAAGCAGGCGCGGATATGGCGAATTACACCCGCGTTCTGTATTCCATGCTGTTTGAACTGAGCCGCAGCTATCAGAGCAAACTCACCGCAGAGGTAAGCCCGTTGTACAAACAAATCACAGAGGCAATTGAGCATACACCCAAGCTGTTCCCGCAGGCACCCATGGTGGCATGCCAGGGTGTGGAAGGTGCCTACTCTCAGATCGCCTGTGAAAAGATTTTTAAGAACCCTTTCATCATGTATTTCAAAAATTTTGAAGGTGTTTTCAGTGCCATTGACAACGGATTGTGCCGGTATGGCATTTTGCCGCTGGAAAACTCCACTGCCGGTTCTGTAAAGAAAGTATATGACCTGATGATCGAACACAACTTTGCCATTGTGCGTACATTCCGGCTGAAGGTCGACCACAATCTGCTGGTCAAGCCCGGTACAACGCTTTCTGATCTCAAGGAAATCTATTCCCATGAGCAGGCAATTAACCAGTGCAGCGAATTTCTGCAGAAGCTGACCGGTGTGACGATCATTCCGGTAGCAAATACTGCTGTTGCGGCGGATATGGTTTCCAAATCCAGCCGCAGGGACGTTGCCGCTATCTCCAGCCGCAACTGCGCAGAGCTTTATGGACTGGACATTCTGGCCGCTTCCATTCAAGATAAGGGCAACAACCGTACCCGCTTCATCTGTATCAGCAAGAATCTGGAAATCTATCCCGGTTCGGACAAAACCTCTATCATGATGGTGCTCCCTCACCGTCCCGGTTCCCTGTACAAGCTGCTGGCACGGCTCTACACGCTGGGTATCAATGTGACGAAGCTGGAGTCCCGTCCCATTCCTGACCGGGATTTTGAATTCATGTTCTACTTTGATCTGGAAACTTCCATCTACTCCGAAGAGTTTGTCCAGCTCATGTGCGAGTTGGAGGATCTGTGTGAAGATTTTAAGTATCTTGGCAGCTACTGTGAGGTTGTGTAATGAAATGCGGACTATTAGGCCGAAAGCTGGGACATAGCTATTCCCCGCAGATTCATGCCATGCTGGGGGAGTATTCCTACGAGCTTTTTGAAAAAGAACCGGAGGAAATCGAAGATTTCCTGAAAAACGGATATTTTGACGGGATCAATGTAACGGTTCCGTATAAAAAAGCTGTTATCCCCTATCTGGACGAACTGACCCCTATTGCAGAAAAGCTGGGCGCTGTGAATACCATCGTCCGCAGGAACGGAAAGCTGATCGGTCACAATACAGATTATTTCGGTTTTCTGACCATGGTCAGAAAAAGCGGGCTGGATGTTGCCGGTAAAAAGGTATTGGTGCTCGGCAGCGGCGGTGCCTCCAATACGGCTGTTTCCGTTCTTAGGCAGCTGGGAAGTGATGTGGTCGTCGTTTCCCGCAGCGGTGAGAACAATTACGAAAATCTGCAGCTGCATCAGGATGTTTTCGTGATCGTGAACACCACACCGGTGGGTATGTACCCGCATACAGGCATATCCCCTGTTTCTCTTGATACTTTCCCAGCGCTGGAAGGTGTGCTGGATGTGGTATACAATCCTGCCCGGACGAAACTGCTGCTGGATGCCGAAAAGCGCGGTATCATCGCCATGAATGGCCTATTGATGCTGGTGGCGCAGGCAAAGGAAGCGGCAGAATGGTTCACAAACAGCAACATCTCCAATGATGTCATAGCATCCATTCTGGACAAGCTGAAAGCGCAGATGCAGAATATCGTTCTCATCGGCATGCCCGGATGCGGAAAGTCCACTGTTGGCAGAATCATCGCCGGGAAAACTGGCCGCAGATTCGCAGATGCGGATGACGAAATCGTCAATCTTGCCAGAAAGACGATTCCGGAAATTTTCGCTCAGGATGGTGAAGAATTTTTCCGGAGTTTGGAAGCCAAAGTTCTGGAAGAACTGGGCAAGCAGTCCGGTCTTGTCATCGCCACCGGCGGCGGATGCGTCACAAAGAAACGAAACTATGGCCTGCTCCACCAGAACGGAGCGATCTTCTGGATCCAAAAAAACATTTCTGATCTTCCGACAAACGGCCGTCCCCTTTCCCAGCATGATAGACTGGAACAGATGTACCGCATACGGGAGCCGCTCTATGAACAGTTCCGGGATTGGATCATTTGCAATGACAGCACTCCTGAGGATGTTGCAGAGCAAATCTTGCATATTGTGGGAGGTAAATATGAAAATACTTGTGATTAACGGCCCGAATATCAATATGCTGGGCATACGGGAACCGGGTATTTACGGAAAAAGCACCTTTGCCGATCTGCTGGCACTGCTGGAAACATGCGCTGCAGAAGAGGGCATCGAAATCCGGCAGTACCAATCCAATCACGAGGGCTGCCTTGTGGATAAAATTCAGGAGGCATACGGGAAATTTGATGGAATCGTCATCAATCCCGCCGCCTACACCCACACTTCCGTTGCCATTCTGGATGCGCTGAAAGCAGTGGGCATTCCGGCGGTTGAGGTTCATATTTCGGACGTTTCCAAACGGGAGGACTTCCGGCAGGTTTCCTATGCCCGGCTTGCCTGCTGTAAGACCATCATGGGTCATGGTCTGGAAGGCTACCGGGAGGCAATTTTGTACCTGAAAGAGCATTGCGGAACATAAACAGCAAAAAAACTGATCTATCACGCCCTTGGACGATACCCAATAGGAGGCAAGCAGGTTGACTAACATAAACCAGCCAATATTTACATTAAGACAGGCATCAAGTTCAGACTTTGACGTGATCTACAATCTTAAAAAGAGTTCTGTTCGCCCTTATGTGGAAAAGATTTGGGGTTGGGATGAAGAATACCAGTATAACGACTTTACCGCAGATTTTAGACAGATAGAGAAATTTGAGGTCGTTGAAGTAGACAGAGGCTTTATTGGTTTTGTTCAAACCTCTACACACAATAACACACTGGAACTCATTGAAATACATCTGCTTCCACAATACCGCAGTCAGGGTATCGGCTCTACTATAATAGCGAATATTATTAACTTCGCAAAAGACAGAAATATGGATATTTCTATCGGATGCTTTAAGGAAAACACAGGCGCAAAAGCACTGTATCTGCGATTAGGATTTAAACTGATTGAAGAAACAGACACACACTTTATATTGAAGTACTAAACTGTCATTGCGAACCAGCCCGCAGGCTGGTGTGGCAATCCGTTTCCCTAAATGTTTCGTTTTGCTGGAAGTGCATCCCAAATCGTTAAATTTTGAGGATGCGGATTGCCACATCGGCTTCCTATTGAAGCCTCCTCGCAATGACATCCCGTTGGTACTTTTTAACACACTAAAATCGGCTGTCACCATTGTGACAGCCGATTTTTCTTATTCAACGGATTTCAGCGCTTCTGCCATGTTGATCTTATCCAGTTTGAAATAGAACACGAAGTTGACGATGCATGCGGAAAGCATGGTCAATGCCACAGACCAGATATAGGAAGGTGTCATCACGATGGCTTTAAACCAAACCATATCGATCTTAATCTGCTGCATGACAAACAGCAGCAGCAGATAGCCAAGTCCCAGACCAAAGCCCGCGCCGATCACGGTCAGGGAGATATTCTCCTTAAACACATAGGCCGCAGTTTCCGAAGCATTGAAACCTAATACCTTGATGGTTGCAATTTCACGGATGCGTTCATTGATATTGATGTTCGTCAGGTTGTAAAGGACAATCACCGCAAGCAATCCGGCGCAAACCACAATGACCCAGATGACCAGATCCAGTGCGTCCATCATGGAACCGACCATATCGGCCAGATCCTGACTGATGGACACGTTCTGAACACCGCTCAGGCCCGTAATGCCGGTGCTTGCTTCGTAAACATCGTGTCCCTGCTTTACCTGTATCAAGGCCATCTGCTTTTCCGGTGTGCGTCCCCATTGATCCTCAATGGTTTCCGGGTTCAGTACAGCATAGTTGTTGACGTGGTTATTATAGATACCCGACACGGTCAATTCCAGCTGCTCCATATCCGCATTGCGCATCAATATCCGGTCTCCCACAGAGATTCCCATATTCTCTGTAACACCGACTGTCAATAAAACTTCGCCGACATCCGGTAAGTCAAGCTGCTCATCGCCGTTTTTGAAGGCAACAAATTCCTGAATTTCGGAATCCGCTGTCATCAGATACAGTTCTTTTACCTGATTGTCATACTCCAGTTCCGCACTGATCTGGTTATAGAACATGACATTTTCCACATAATCGTCCGTCAGCTTTACAAAACGCTCCTGCTGCTCCTGTGTCTGGTCTTCCGAGAAGTAGACGGTCATATCATAAACGGTCACATTCTCGAACTGGAAGTCGACCACATTGACGATGGAATCGCGCAGGCCGAAGCCTGTCAGCAGCAGAGCTGTGCAGCCGCCGATGCCCACCAGCATCATGGCAAGGCGCTGGCGGTAACGGAAAATATTGCGGATCGTGACCTTGTTCAGGAAGCTGATGCGGTGCCAGAAAGGCAGGTATTCCAGAAAAATCTTCTTGCCCGCTTCCGGTGCCTTGGGTCGGATCAGCTCCGCAGGCTCTTCTTCAAGGGTTCTGCGGCAGCAATACCATGTAACAAGCAGCATCACAAGAGTATAGGCCAGAACGACCGCAATGCAAAGCCACCAGTTAAACTGAAGCACGATATCGTCCGTAATATAGAGCATAATCTTATAGGCTTCCCAGAGGATCGCAGGAAATGCCATACTGCCGACAATAACGCCAAGGCCACAGCCAATGACAGCACCGGAACCGGCATAGATCAGGTATTTGCTGATAATAGCACCGTTGCTGTAGCCAAGGGCTTTCAAAGTGCCGATCTGGGTACGTTCTTCATCGATCATGCGGGTCATGGTCGTGATGCACACCAGCGCCGCCACCAGCAGGAAAAAAGCAGGCAGCACACGGGAAACACCGGCCACAATATCGGACGCACTGTCCAGTGAGCCGTAGCCCACATTGCTGTTCCGGTCCAGCACATAGATGGTGGGCTCATCCATAGCCATGATGGTATCCCACGCGTCATCCAGCAATAATTTTGCTTCTTCCAGATCTGCCTCCGCTTTGGCGAATTCTTCTTCCGCTTCCAGCTTGCCGTCCTCATATTCGACCCAGCCGTCGGCCAGTTCAACCTTTGCGTCTTCCAGTTCCTTTCTGCCGTCGTCCAGTGCTTTCTGGCCATCAAGAAGCTGCCTGCGGCCATCCTCAATCTGATTTTCGGCATCTTTGATCTGCGCCTCAGCAGCCGCCAGTTCGTCCATAACGGCTTTCATGGCGCTGTCATAGTTCTCCAGCATCAGTTCTACCGCATCCAGTCTTGTCTGATTGTAAGACTTGTCTGCAAGCAGCTGGTCTTTTCTTTCCAGAAGCGCCTGTTTCTGGGCATTCATTGCAGTGTTTCCACCAATGGAATTCACGTAATTTTCCCGTTCCTGTTTCAGCAGTTCCCGGGCTTCTATCTCCTGCGCCCGCTGCGTTTCGTATGCCGTTTTCTGATTTTTCAGTTCAACGATCGTCTGCTCTGCGCGGTCAACAATCTGCTGCGGCGTTTCAGGCGGCAAATCATTCAATGCTTTTTCCGCTTCAGCAATTGCCTCTCCTGCTGCCTGAATCCGGCCGCCAAGCTGTGCAATGCTTTGATCATACTCCGATATCTTTCTATCAAATTCCGCAATCGTCTCATCATAGACCTGTTCGGAATCCTGAATCTGTCTGAGCTGCTCGTTCACAGTTTCCAGCTCGCTGTCAATGCCTGCAATTTTCTGTGTCAACGCCGTTTTTTCTTCATTCAGCACCTTCATTGCCTCTACAGAAGCATGATCGATTTCTGCCTTTGCGTCTTCATATTGTTTTCTGGCATCCTCCAGCTGCTTCCGGCCGGCCTTCACTTCCTCCCAGCCCATATCGATCTTATACTGGCTGTATGCAAGGAGTTCCTCATTTTCAGCGATCTGGTCTTCCGCATCCAGAAGTTCCTGGTATGCATCCTCCAATTCTTTCAGTGCCTTGGCCTTTTCTTCTTCGTACTCCTTCAGGCCGTCTTCATATTCTTTCAATCCGTCTTCATACTCAGCCATGGCATCATCATATACATGCTGATGGCGTTCCTCCACCAAAGGTGTTACCATCGGTTCCAGCTTGTCCGCAGCAGAAGCCATGGCATCGTTATAAGCATCGGTGTAGACATCGAAATCACCGGGGATCGTCACGTTGATCTCAACATAGTAATCTAAATCAAAGGCTTCTGCAGGAGCATAGAAATAGGTAGTCAGGCTGCCGCTGCCGATGGATGTATTGCCGCGGTTCATATCCATATACAGCGGACTTGAGACGATACCGACCACCGTAAAGGTCTTCGAAAGGAATGAATCCAGTGTCGTTTCCTCATTGGCATTCGAAATTTCCACCTGCATGCCAATCAGTTCTTCCCCGTACATAAAGCCGTCAACCAGGCATTCGTCCGGTGTCTCCGGCATTCTGCCGCCGCGCAGAACGATTCTATTCATTCTTTCCGGTATTGCGTAGAAACGGAATACCGCATTGTCCTGCACATCACCAAGGCTTGCCACCGCATCCAGATAGATAACACCCTCAGCATCCACCACGCCATCCATCTGCGCGATCTGCTGCACATGTTCGATATCCCAGCCGTAGTCGCTGATCAGACGCAGATCGAACATATTCTGTTCGTTCATGTACTGCTGGCCTGTGGCAACCATATCAAATTTGGTCATCAGAAGACCGACGAACATGCTGGCGCCCAGGGCGATGATCATGATAATCGCAAGATAACGGCCAAAGGATTTTAAAATCGACTGGCTTAAATTTTTGCGCATTGCGTTCTTCTTCATTACCACTCAATCTCCGCAATATCCTGAGGTTTCTCGTTGAGCTGCACAGAGTTGACTGTGCCGCTTCGCACTTTGATGACGCGGTCTGCCATGGCAGTCAGCGCGCCGTTGTGGGTGATGATGATGACCGTCATGCCGGTCCTGCGGCCGGTATCCTGCAATAGCTGTAGGATTGCTTTGCCGGTCTGATAGTCCAACGCGCCGGTGGGCTCGTCACACAGCAGCAGCTTGGGATTCTTGGCAAGGGCGCGGGCAATGGCCACGCGTTGCTGCTCGCCGCCGGAAAGCTGGCTGGGGAAATTCTTCATGCGCGCTTCCAGACCCACATCTCTCAGAATCTGCTCAGCACTCAGAGGCTCCTTGCAGATCTGGTTGGCAAGCTCCACATTTTCCAGCGCAGTCAGGTTGCCGATCAGGTTATAGAACTGGAACACAAAGCCAACGTCATGGCGGCGGTATTCGGTCAGGTGCTTTTTATCCAGACCGGAAATCTCATGACCGTCCAGCAAAACCTTGCCCGTACTCAGGGTGTCCATACCGCCCAGAATATTCAGCAGCGTTGTTTTGCCCGCACCGGAGGGACCCACAATGACCACCAGCTCGCCCTTTTCAATTTCAAAATTCACATCATGGAGCGCGTTGATCTCCACTTCACCCGTTCGGTAGGTCTTTCCCACATCATGAAACTCGATAAATGCCATACCTATATCTCCACAATCAATATTCCGCTTTTTCCCGCAGGATTTTCTTTTAAAATGGTGCCATCTTGAAACCACGCTGCACCGCCTGATGCGACATCGTCAGGCGAAGCATCCGCGCAATAGGGATTCACAAAGAGAACATTTTTTCCACAAAGGGAAGCCTGCTGCATATATTCAAACTTAACCTGACGATTCCACTGTTCAGGTGGATAATCGCACCAAACCGGCCACAGGACAACATCAGGAGCAAGTGTTTTCATTTCCTCCGCTCTGCCCTCTGTCCAAAGATCTCCACACAGTCCCACCGAGAAGCTTTTTCCGCTGTAAAAAAACGTTTCAAACTGTTGGCCTTCCCGGTAGTGGTCATCTGTTTTGGTATAATCTTTCCAGCCAACACTGACCCGGTGAAACAGATTCTGTATTTCACCATTTGCACCGATGAATATCTGGCTGCTGTATAACAAGCCTTCCACGCGCTCGATAAAGCCAAAGGATACTGCAACGGCGTATTCCTTTGCTGCCTGCCGCATTTTTAGGATTGGCTCGTCGTTCATGGACACTGCAACAGCTTTGTCCTCTTCATAATTCCAGCTCAGGCAGTCAAAACCTTGCAGAACGGATTCTCCAAATACGACCAGCTCAGCCGCATTGCGGACTGCCGCAAGTGCATCCAGCATTGCTTGCAGATTAAATCTTACATTTTTATTCTTAACCGGCGCAGATACCAATGCTATCCTCAAGGCACACACTCCCAGTTTCGTCCAACTGATATATTTTACCACAATTATTTCAGAAAGTCCAAACTATTTGTAAATTATTCGGAATTTATAACAAGAAAAAGGGCCCGAAGACCCTTTTTTCTTACTTTTTGAATACCAGCAGCTTGCTGGCTACATAATTGAGGATCACCACAAGAACGCTGGTGCAGAGTTTCATGATGTTGCCGTTCCAGAGCAGCACATCCACCGTCAGGAAAATGATGGCCGTTTCCAGTGCGCCGGACAGGATGCGGCTGCCCACAAACTTCGTCAGTTCCGGCACGACTGTCTTTGCCGACCAGTCATGGCTTTTGAACACAAAGGGCTTGTTGGTCAGGTAGGCAAAGGCCACCGCCACCGCCCACGCGATCACATTGCTTGCCGCTGCGGATATGTGCAGCAGATTGTAGCACGGCAGATAGACGATATAGTTGACCGCCGTTGTCAGGACACCGAAAAAGAGATAGGCCAGAATATCATAGTGCTTTCGGATCAGCATCCGGATTTTATTCAACGCCGTTCCCCCCTGTTTTGCAGGACCGCATCACAAACCGCATCGGTTTCTGCGTTGTTATGAATGTGGTAATCGCAGTGCTCTGCGTCAAAGCAGCCGTGCTTCTTTTGGAGCATTGCTTTCACAGGATCGGGCAGATTTCCCCGCATGCGAAGCGCAAAGCGTTCCAGAATCAGCTCCAGATCCGCCGTCATCAATACACGAACCGCTCCGTCGGGCAGCAAGGACAGGTGTTCCCTTTCTGTGATGACGTAAACAATGTTCTCACCAGAAACTGCCTGCTCCAGTTTTTTCTGGAAGAGTTTCTTTGCGACCGCTTCACTCTTTGCAAGGCGCAGATAGTCCTTGCCCGTAAATACTTCCGCACCGAGCCTGTCTTTTAATTTGTCAGCCAGCGTGGATTTGCCCACGCAGCTTTCACCTAAAATTCCGATCACCATGGTTTAGAAGCCCAGATCCTCTCCCACAAGGATGAACTTGATGCGGCCGGCAGGACGGCAATGGCGGGTGATCAGGATCTGATTGCAGATGCAGGTCAGATTCTTGCAGTTGCCACATGCGCCGGTGGTCTTGCAGGGATTGTCGTTGTCAAAACGTGCATTGTTTACAGGGGCTGCCACGGTGCGGGCACGGTTGACCGCCGCCTCCAGAGAATCCTCCACCTTGTTCATGCCGGCAACCACAATGATGCTCTTGGGGCCGTAAACGATGGCCGCAACACGGTTGCCCATACCATCGATGTTGACCATCTGGCCGTCCAGACTCATGGCGTTTGCACCGGTCAGGAACACATCGGCAAGAAGCATATTGCGCATCATCTCTTCCCGCTCTTCTGCATCCTTGGCAAGGGAACGGTCAATGGGGCGATAATTGCCCGCATGCAGTGCTTTCATCAGGCCAATCTGTTCACAGGACGTTGCGCCGCCCCAGCCCACGGCGGAGCCCTCCGGAATCAGTTCCAGTGCTTTTTTCAGCGCCGCTTCCTTGTCGCCGCAATAGTATGCCTCGAAGTGACGGGACTGCAGGTTTTTAACCAGAATCTTACCCCGTTTTTCATAGTACAGCTGTTTTGGTGTTGCCATAGTATGTACCTCCTTTTTTCTTTTATCATATCACCAGTTCTGAAAAATGTAAAGAAAAAGCCTCCATACGGAGGCTTTTTGATCAAATCATATTTTCAGATTCCGTGACGGATTCCAGTGTGAAACCCAGATATTTTTCCAAAGTTGCCAGTCTCAGGCAGGTGCAGAAAACGCGCATAGCCTTTTCCAGTTCTTCAATCGGAGGCAGGCTGGGTGCGATACGGATCATGGAATCATGGGGATCCACGCCGTAGGGATAGGTTGCACCGGCCTCGGTCAAAGTAACACCGGCACGCTTGCACAGTTCCAGTGTGCGGCGGGCAGTACCGGGCATGGCAGCAACACAGACAAAGTAGCCGCCGGTGGGCAGATGCCAGTGGGCAATACCCTTATTGGTCAGCTCGCGGCGCAGCATCTTCAGTACCATGTGGAACTTGGGGCGCATGATCTCCGCATGCTTCTTCATCAGTTCGATGGTATGCTCCCGGTTTTTCAGATACTTGACGTGGCGCAGCTGATTGATCTTATCGTAAGAAATGGTCTGCACAGAGATCAGCTTGGTCATGTGCTTGATATTCTCTTCGGAAGATGCCATGACGGAGATGCCGGCACCAGGGAAGGTGATCTTGGAGGTGGAAGCAAACTCATAGACCATGTTGGGACGGCCGGCCTCTGCACACAGGGAGATAATATCCAGGAAAGGCTCAAATTCACCCTCAAATTCATGAACACAGTAAGCGTTATCCCACATGATGGTAAAATCAGGCGCAGCAGGCTTCAGGTTGGCAAAGCGCATGACGGTTTCATCGGAGTAAGTATAGCCCTGGGGGTTGGAGAACTTGGGGACACACCAGATGCCCTTGACCAGAGGATCTTCAACCAGTTCCTCAACGATGTCCATATCGGGGCCGTAGGGTGTCATGGGTACTGTGACCATCTCAAAACCGAAGCTTTCAGTGATCCGGAAGTGGCGGTCATAACCGGGACTGGGGCACAGGAACTTGATGCGACCCTCCCGGCACCAGGGGCGGGGACTTTCTTTCAAGCCATGGGTATAGGCACGGGCAATCAGATCGTGCATCAGGTGCAGGCTGGCGTTACCGCCGACGAACGTCTGCTCTGGCTTGCAGCCAAGAACATCCGCCCAATACTCACGGGCACACTGCAAACCTGCAAGATCACCATAGTTACGGGCATCCTTACCATCGATCATGCACTCATCGGGGTCAGTCAGGATGGTAAGCATGTCGCTGACCAGATCCAGCTGCAATTTGCTGGGCTTGCCGCGGGACATATCCAAATTCAGATTTTCATGCTTCAGCTCCTCATAACGAGCCATCAGCTTTTTAAATTCCATGCGAAGTTCTTCACGGCTTCTGCAAGAATAGGTAGCCATTTCCATCATCCTTTCTGGATTTCTTTGGCTTATTATACGCTTACGAACACAAAAATGCAATATTATATTGTCAGAAATTTCATTTTTTGCATTCTCCAGAATAGATTTCAGAGATATGTACAAAAGTGTTACGAAGAGTGCTTCAATTTTATTCAAATTCACTCCTTGCATTTTTCTGTTATGTAGCATAAAATTCAATATATAATGCCTGAAATTTACCTTGAATCAGTTGAATTCCGTATTTTGAAAGGACGTAGACGGTATGAATGACTTCATCAATGTTCCTGAGATTTTTGGCAGTGATGTTTTCACGGAAGCTGTTATGAAGCAGCGTCTGGAACCTCAGATCTATGAAGCATGGAAAAAATGCATTGCCACGGGCACCCATTTGTCTCTGGATGTTGCAACACCCATTGCCGAGGGTATGAAAGACTGGGCAATTGAAAAGGGCGCTACCCATTTTACCCACTGGTTCCAGCCCATGACCGGCATTACCGCCGAGAAGCATGATTCTTTTATTGCCCCCACCGGTGATGGACGGGTCATTATGGAATTTTCCGGCAAGGAACTGGTAAAGGGCGAATCCGACGGTTCCTCCTTCCCCAACGGCGGCCTGCGCGCCACCTTTGAAGCCCGCGGCTATACCGCATGGGATCCCACATCCGCCGCTTTTGTAAAAGACGGCAGCCTGTACATCCCCACCTGTTTCTTCTCCTACAACGGCGAGGCGCTGGATAAAAAGACGCCCCTGCTTCGCTCCATTGAGGAGGTCTCCCGTGAATCCGTCCGCATCCTGCGGCTGTTCGGGGATCAGGAAACAGTTCGTGTTATCCCCTCTGTCGGCGCAGAGCAGGAGTATTTCCTGCTGCCCAAGGATCTCTATTCCCAACGTGAGGATCTGCGGCTGACCGGCCGTACACTCTTCGGCGCACAGCCACCCAAGGGTCAGGAGCTGGATGACCACTACTTCGGCAGTATCCGTACCCGCGTTTCCGCATTTATGAAGGATCTGGATGAGCAGCTCTGGCGGCTTGGTATTCTGTCCAAGACAAAGCACAACGAGGGTGCTCCCTGCCAGCACGAGCTTGCGCCCATCTATACCGATGTGAACACCTCCTGCGATGACAACCAGATGATCATGCGCACCATGAAAAAGTGCGCCGCCAAGCATAATCTGGTCTGCCTGCTCCACGAAAAGCCCTTTGCAGGCATCAGTGGCTCCGGTAAGCATAACAACTGGTCTTTGAATACCGACGGCGGCAAAAATCTGTTCAGCCCCGGCAAAACCCCTTACCAGAATGCACGGTTCCTGCTGTTTCTTGCCGCATTTGTCAAAGGTGTGGACGAATATCAGGATCTGCTGCGCTGCACCGTGGCCTATGCAGGCAACGACCACCGGTTGGGTGCCAACGAAGCACCCCCTGCCATTATTTCCATTTTCCTCGGTGATGAGCTGAATGCCATCATCCGCTCCATTGTGGATGGCAGTAATTATGTAAACCCAGAGAAGCGGAATCTGCGTATCGGCGTGGACGTTCTGCCCTCCATCCGCAAGGACACCACTGACCGCAACCGCACCTCTCCCCTCGCCTTCACCGGCAACAAATTTGAGTTCCGCATGCTGGGTTCTTCCCAGTCCATCTCCGATCCCAACACCATTTTGAACACCATTATGGCAGAGGAGCTGGGCAAGTTCGCAGATGTGCTGGAAAAGGCGGAGCATTTTGACGATGCCCTCCATGAGCTGGTGGCCACCGCCTTCCGCGACCATGAGCGGATCATTTTCAGCGGTAACGGCTATTCTGATGAGTGGAAAATAGAAGCTGCCCGCCGGGGACTCAGCAACTTCCCCTCTACCGCAGAATGCCTGCCCTCCTATCTTGCCGGGAAGAATGTGCAGCTTGTTACCAAGCACAAGATCTTTACAGAAGCGGAATTCCATGCCCGGCATGCAATTTACACGGAAAGCTATAATAAGATCGTCCGCATCGAAGCCAGAACCACCTTGGATATGGCCATGCGGCAGATTTTGCCTGCCGTACTGCATTATGCACGCCATCTTTCCGAAGGACTGGTTTCCAAGCAGGCTCTGGGACTTGCAAGCCGCGCTGACAAGGAAGTGCTGCAGCGCATTACAACACTGTCTGACAGCCTGTATGACGGCTGCGAAAAGCTGAAAGCGCTGCTTGGCCAGATTCCCGCAGACAACAACGATGCAGCCACCTATTTCCACAAATCGGTTATTCCCGCCATGGATGCTGTCCGCCGGGATGCCGACGCGCTGGAGGAGCTGACTGACAAGGCCTACTGGCCCTTCCCCACCTACTCCGATCTGCTTTACTATTGATACGCGCAAAGCACCACCCGGAACCGGGTGGTGCTTTTTATGACGCTTTCAATTTTTTGAAAAAATGTCATGATGATATGTGAGGTTGTTACCTGAATTTCCGTCTATTAGGGTGAGGACACAAAAAGAAACGAGGTGAACCCAAATGGAAGACAACAGAATCATTGAACTGTACTTTGCCAGAAATGAGGATGCCATCCGTCATACGGCTGATACCTATGGCCGGCGGCTGTTCTATCTGGCAGAGCGGATTGTTCAAAATGATCAGGATGCAGAAGAAAGTGTCAGCGATACCTATTTGAAAGCGTGGAATACCATTCCTCCCCACAAACCCCGGTATTTCTTCGCCTATCTTGCCAAAATCTGCAAGAATTTTGCACTGGACAGGCTGGACTGGAACGCTGCAGCCAAACGAAAGGCAGAGGTCGTCAGTCTGACGCAGGAGATGGAAAGCTGCATTCCGGACACAGCCCGCGACTGCGATGTGGACAGAAAAGAGCTTGGCATGATTCTTGATGCGTTCCTGCGCACACTGACACCGGAAAACAGAATGGTCTTTATGCGGCGCTACTGGTATATGGATACCATTGCAGAAATCGCAGCGCGCTACGGGATCAGCGAAAGTGCAGTGCATATGCGCCTGAACCGCACACGTGGAAAACTACACACTTACCTGCAAACGGAGGGAATTCGGGTATGAACAGCAAAGATTTGATTCAAAGCATGAACTATGTGGGCGATGATCTGGTTAATGAAGCAGAACACGGCAGATTCTCCGTCCGAAACGAACAGGCTGCCCAGCCGCGCAGATGGTTCCGCAAGCCGCTTCTGATCGCTGCACTGATCGGATTGATGGTATTTTTGATGGGCTGTGCCATCTACGTTCTGAAAATGCAGGACCTGAATCTGGGTCAGGAAGACGTCACTTATGATGTCTTTGATGACGATACCATGGAATATCTGGGGCAGGAGACCTACACGCAGGAGGTCTTTACCTTGACAGGTCTGGAGGGAACGCCAACCTATCTGGCATCCAAAGAGTGGTATGATTTTAAGCAGACCTACGATCCGAACTATCAGATTCTGGAATCCGTCAAAGCCAATTATCCGGAATTTCCAGCAGAATATGGTGCCTATGGCCTCTACTCTCAGGAGATGAAGGATAAGCTTGATGAAATTCTGAGCAAACACGGCCTGAAACCTATGGGCGCGCGGTTGGAATTCCGGACACTGCGCAATATGCTCAATGCCCTCGGTATTGAGAAGCTTCAGACCGTGGAGAATGAAATTACCATCGATGTTGATATGGGCAGCTGCTATGAAAACGGCAATTTCGCTCTCACTCTGAATTTCACATGGCCGGAAACTGCAGAGAATGAACTGAATGCGACCTGGGGCAACCTGCGCTGGAACCGGGCAGACTGTTTCAGTGACGATCTTTTCGCCATCCAGCAAACTGGCGACTGGAAGGAGTGGAATTATAAAACCACCTCCGGTGATGATGTGCTGATCATCCGCTCCGACTCTGACTGGCGTAGCTGGATCATCTGCAAGCGCACGGATGGCATCCTGTCCCTGCAGGTGGAATCCCGTCTGGATGCGTGGAATAATGTGGACGGCAAGACGTGGGCGGACGAATATTTTCTGACGGACAAGCAGATGGAGCAGTTGGCAGATGCCATTGATTTTGCCGTCCAGCCTCGTGTCGCAACGCAGGAGGATGTGAAGAATCAGCCCGCACCCCCGAATGAAGCAACACAGGACGGCTATACCGTGAAGCTGAAGTCCGTGGAGACCGATGGTTGGATCGCCCGCATCGTGATGTCCATTACTGCCCCCGAGGGCAAAGTGATCAGCCGCAACCCTGTTCCGGGTCTTGAAGATGTGCATTACAACATCGGCACCACTAATTTTGATAGCTTTGAACCCAAAACCGGCAGACTCAGCAGCGGCAGCGGCGGTTGGAATGCGGAGGAAGATGGCGACGGCCTCGACAACACACAGGATCTCGTCTTGGAGGCGCGTTACAACATGCAGGATGGTTCCGCACCCTTTGCGCCCGGTAAAACATGGATCATCCGCTTTGAGGATCTGGTCGGTTCTTACTGGGACAGTAAAAATTTAAAAAATGTTGAAGAGCAGTTAGCAACAGGCGAATGGACCTTTGAGGTCGATTTTAATGAATCTAACGGCGATTACCGGGAAATTGAACTGCTGACCGAGCCTGTCGAGATTGGCGTTTCCACCGGTTGGAAGCCCGATGGCACGGATGTGGTGGAAGACGTGACAGTTTCTTCCATCAAGCTCCGCAAATACAGCCTGACCATCACCCATGACGGCCCTGAATATACAGACTTCTCCTATATCAACGGTCAGAAGATGTGTGCTGTCATGAAGGATGGAAGTACAATTGAAATCCTCGGCACCGGCCGTGTATATCAGGCTTACGGCGAGATTGACTTCGAACAGCTTGACTACATTCAGCTGGCAGATGGAACTAAATTAACCATCCCCACCGTTCAGTCCGTGGGATAACGTTCGAGCATATTAGTTTTCCTGTGAAACATACAAAGCACCACCCCGGCGGGGTGGTGCTTTCTTTTCAGTTCAGTGCGTTATTGATGGCATCAAGGTCGGTCTGGGGAATGGATGTTAGCTGTGCGGCTTCAGACCAGATCATATTCTGCTCGCCGTGCCAGAAGAGATCACAAAGAATTGCAACATAGACATCTTCAACTTTTCCTATATTTCCGCTCCAATCAAGGCCAAGGTCAAATTCAGAATAGACCGTACCCGTGGAAGCATCTATAAGAAATACATTGCCGGTAATGCCATGTATATCGGTGTCGATTCCCGTGACACGCAGCATGATCAGGTGTACTTCAAATCCTTCAAAATCCTCCAGATAATACTCATAAGCCATTTCCAGACCGATGGTTGCAGGATTCTCTGCATAAGACTGATACTGGTCCGTGTTCCGGATGCTGCAGATTACATCGATCACAAACTGGTTGGAAACGGACAGAGGCTTGCTCTCAACTGCAGGGCTGGTATTCTGTGAAGTCTGCTCCACTTCTTCTGCAAATTCTATATCATCCACTACCGGTTCTGTGGGCGGTGGTGCGATGGGATTCTGGGCAAAGTAATTGACCAGTTCCTGATTGATGGCGGTGATCTCACCGTCAGATAGTTTATAATTGGTTTCATTCTGGGAGAAGAAAATTTCTTCCTCTCCACCTAGAATACGATCGTACGAGCCTGCAAGAAGATGTGCGACTTTCTCCGGTGTATCAAGTCCATCCCATTCCGGATCAAATTCCCTGTCGGTATAGAGTGCACCGGTTTCCATATCCACAACCAGTTTGCCCAGTGAGCCGTCATCCGTGTTGGCATCTGCCAATTTGATGACCAGACTGTGGGTACGCAGGGAGATCTCTTCTACAATTTCTGCAGCTGCCTGAACCAAGGGCGCGGCACTGCTGGGATAGAGGGCGTGATAAAGTTCGCTGCCTGCAAACTGCTTCAGCGCATCCACAACAACTTGCTGCCGTTCCTCGGGGGTGGTGTTCAGTTCCGGGGCTGCTTCCGCACCTCTGTCCGGGAGCGGTTCCAGATTCAGGGCTGTGTTGATGTATGCGATCTCATCCGCAGACAGCTCCCGCACGAAGGCATAGCCTCTTTTGCCGCCTGTGAAATTATCGGGGAAACTATTGACCGCTTCGCTGTAGTTGGAAGAACAGCCAAAGGTTATGCCGATGGGAGTATCCTTGATCTGCTCATAACGGGCCTGCAGTTCTGCCCTGTTCCAGCTGATTGAATCATAGTAGCTGCCCGAATCAATATCATAAGCAACAATATCCCGATCAAAGACTATATCCTCAAGCTGCATATCACCCTCAATGCCCATGAGAATGAAATGCTGATCCTTGTCCTCACTACCCAATACATATACCTCTGCAGCCCCGGTCAGGTAAGGACCATAGGCTTTATCGGCACCATAAAGAATCCTGCCCGATGCCCATGTGTCCTGCAGGAAATTCCATTCCTCACTGGCATCAAACTCAATCACGCTTTGAGTAATATACTCGGTTGAGATGAGCCATTCCTTGGGTTCTTCAGGCATGGTTGGAGCCGCAGATTCCCCGTTGCCGCAGGCGCAAAGAGAAAGGCACAAGATCACAGCAAGGATAGATAAGACCGTTCTTTTCATAACAAAGCTCCTTAAATCCGATTTCCACCATTATATCAACACTGGAAATACCTGTCAATTATGTTCTTAACTCTCAAACCGTTCCGTGAACCCTGTATATACCGAAAGCAAATTCTTTCCGTTTTTGTAGGTTTGTCAATGATGTGTTACACATTCGGGAAAGAAAAAAGAACATGTTTCGGTGACTTCCAGTTGAGTGGTCTCATGGGGAAGTTGTTATATTGACGTTGTCTAACAGCCAGCTGCTTTTCGAAATCAGCAAA
>JAFYLN010000141.1 GCA_017537045.1 Oscillospiraceae bacterium
AATTCGCCGAAAATCAATGCGAATACATTAAATTCTGCCGCACGGGCGGCGGGTCGCCGCCCCTACAATAGAATTGATAGACAGTACGATAAACTGAAATTTACGACATTAACCCCACAGGGCGGACAGCATGGGGATGACCTGCTTTTTGCGGCTCATGATATGGGGCAAAAATGCCATATTTTCTCTGGGTGTTACGTTAAAGGCCTGGCGGATGGTCTCGTCATCTCCCACATAAATGATCTGGGTGCCTTCCAGCAGCACATCCGTCAGCATCAGGATCACAAGATCCAGCTTTTCCTTTCTGGCTGTCTGCTGCATGATGGTCAGGAATTCATCCTTGCGCTGTGCCATGGCAGGGCTGTCCACACAGGTGATCTGGGCAACCGCAAAATCATGACCGGCAATGTGGAATTCCTTCAGATCCGTAAAGAACATGTCTCTTGCGGTTTTGTTTTCCAGCGATGCGGAGAAAATGGCCTTACCCAGCTCCTCCAGCGATACGTTGGCAATGCGTGCCATCCGCTCTGCCATGCGCCTGTCCCGCTCGGTGCAGGTGGGGGACTTGAACATGACCGTGTCGGACAAAATTGCCGCCGCCATCATGCCCGCCATACCGGCCGACGGCATCAGGCCGCGCTCCTGAAACATGGCAGCGATGATGGTATTTGTAGAACCCACAGGCTCATTGCGCATATAGATGGGTGTGCCCGTCTGGATATCTGCCAGGCGGTGATGGTCAATGATCTCCACGATCTCCGCCTCCTCCAAACCGGGTACGGACTGGGAAGCCTCGTTGTGGTCGACCAGCACCACACGCTTGCGCTTGGGGCGCAGCAGGTGGTAGCGTGTCAGCACGCCGACAACCTTTTCGTTTTCATCCAGAATGGGGTAGCAGGGCTCGCGGTGCTGCAGCACCTGCTCCTTGACATCGTCCACGCGGTCATCCAGATGGAAGCACACAAGATCGTTTGTACGGCAGATGCGGCCGATGGGGGCGGACTGGAAAATCAGGCGGGCGGCACGGTAGGCATCGTGGGGCGTGCAGATGATGCAGGTGGTGGTGGGCAGCTCGCGCAGCTCTTCATCCACCTCTGCCTGACAGACCACCAGCGCGCTGACATTCATCTCCAGCGCACGGCGGATCATATCCGGCTGGTGGCCGCACAGCACCACCGTGTTTTTGCGGTTGAACAGCAGATTTTTCTGGCTCTGGGGCAGCGCAATGACCAGCTCGCCCATGATGGTGTCGGTATTCTCGCCGGCTTCATTCAGCACCCGGCCTTCCAGCACGGAAAGCACATTGAACAGCGGCACTTCATCCAGAACGCCCAGCGTCGCCAGCGCCATATTGTAGTTTGCAATATCCTCCCGGGAAAGCATGCCGTAAAGGCCGCCGTCCTCGTTGACCACAGGAATTGCCGTGTTGTTGCGCTCCTGCTGCAGAATCTCCCATGCGCGTCCCACTGTCACAGCAGTACCCAGCAGAGGAGGTGTATCGTAGACAAGGTCGCGCACCTGCGTGTACATGTTGGTAATGTGCTTCGGAGGCTGGAAGCCGAAGCGGTCCAGCACCAGCTGGGTCTCATCGGATACGCGGCCTAGACAGGCCGCCGTATACTCCCGGTCGCCGCAAGCATTGCGCAGCGCAGCATAGGCCATCGCCGCAACGATGGAGTCAGTATCGGGATTTCTGTGACCGGTTACATAGATCGGATCCATGGCTTATTCTCCTTATTATGGATTTATAGTGATTTCTCCGGCAAGATTCTGTGCAAAAAGCGCTTCGATCTCTTTCTGTTCCATGCCCTGACCGATGGCCCACATGAGTTTGGTCATGGCAGCTTCGGTGGTCATATCCCGGCCCTGAATCACACCCAGCTCCAGAAGCCTTGTTCCCACCTGATAGACCTGCAGGTCAGAGGAATCGTACAGGCACTGGGTGGTGACCACCACGGAAATGCCGTCCTCCACCGCCCGGTGGATGCCCCGCAGACCCTTGTGCAGCACATTGATTCCGCCAAGGCCGAAAGCCTCAATAACGATGCCCTTATAGCCCATGGCAGCCAGCATATCAAAAATGGCGGGATTCAGACCCGGTGTCAGCTTCAGCAGAAAGACATTCTTGCTGATGTCGCATTTAAGCTGCGCAGGTTCTGCAGGTTCGTTGAGCATGCGGCTGTCCACCACAAGGCCGCGGTTGCTGACCTGCGCCGCGTAGCGGGCATTGACGCTTTCAAAGGCCGAAAAACCGGAGGCGCGCACTTTTACAGCACGGCAGCCCCGCATGACCTTGCGGTCAAAGGCAAGAAAGATGCCGGGATGGCCGGATGCGGCCATGGCAAAGGCGGTGCGCAGGTTATCCGGGCCGTCGGACAGCATGTCTGCCAGCGGAAGCTGGGAACCGGTAAACACCACGGGCAGGTCGATATTCGGCAGCATGAAGGTCACGGCCGATGCGGTATAGGCCATGGTATCGGTGCCGTGGGAGACCACGATGCCATCAAACCCTGTGCGGTATTCGAAAATGCTGCAGGCAATGGTCTGCCACTCCTCAGGACGGATGTTGGAAGAATCCAGACACATCACATCGCGCACGGTGATATCGTAGTAAGTTCGAAGCTGCTCCAGTTCACGCTCCATCACGTCTGAGCGGTGGGGTTCCAGACCCTCACCGCCTGGGACGGAGGCAATGGTACCGCCGGTGGTCAGCAAAAGGATCTTCTTTTTTTCTATCATGGCGTATCCTCCGCCTTCTGCACATAAATTTCCACTGTTTATTATACCGTCCAACTTCTGAAATAGCAAGAAAAATCCCGCGCCAATCCGGGCATAGTGGAAAATTGATGTTTATCGGGCTGTTGGCGGCGAAGCCCTTGGCTCTCCCTCTGGGAGAGCTGTCAAAAATCGAAGCGATTTTTGACTGAGAGGGAAAATAACGAACCCTCTCCGCCCCAAATCAAGGATTTGGGGCACCTCTCCCAAAGGGAGAGGCAAGTTTTTAACAGCGCGATAAACTGAAATTTGTGCAGATTCTGTTTGTATTTTGTGAGATTATATGGTATAATCATGCCGCGAAGCAATCCGCACAAATGCGGTAATCCATACATAAAGGAGACAATTTATGACCATTACCAACGACATTCGCTATATCGGCGTTAACGACCATCAGGTCGACCTGTTCGAAGGCCAGTACGTTGTCCCGAGCGGCATGTCCTACAATTCCTATGCCATTGTGGACGAAAAGGTTGCCATCATGGACACTGTGGATCGGAATTTCACCGATGAGTGGCTGGGCAATGTCGAACGCACACTGGAAGGCCGCAAGCCCGACTATCTGGTGGTGCACCACATGGAGCCCGACCACAGCGCCAATATCCACAAATTCCTGACGGTTTATCCCGATGCAACCGTGGTTTCCTCCGCCAAGGCCTTCGACATGATGAAGCAGTTCTTCGGCACCGATTATGCCGGCCGCCGCATCGTGGTGGGCGAGGGCGATACCCTGAATCTTGGCAAGCACACCCTGACCTTCGTCACCGCTCCCATGGTTCACTGGCCTGAGGTCATCGTGTCCTACGATTCCTGTGACAAGGTGCTGTTCTCTGCCGATGGCTTCGGCAAGTTCGGCGCGCTGGATGCAGAAGAGGACTGGGCCTGCGAAGCACGCCGCTACTATATCGGCATCGTGGGTAAGTACGGCGCCCAGACCCAGGCGCTGCTGAAAAAGGCCGCCGGTCTGGATATTGCCATCATCTGCCCCCTTCACGGCCCCGTGCTGACGGAGAATCTGGGTTACTACTTAGGCCTGTACGACATCTGGTCCTCCTACCGGCCGGAGGATGAGGGTGTTTTGATTGCTTACACCTCTGTCTACGGCCACACCAAGGCTGCCGTAGAGCTGCTGGCACAGAAACTGGAAGAGAAGGGCTGCCCCAAGGTCACCGTGGCAGACCTGGCCCGTGACGATATGGCAGAAGCTGTGGAGGATGCCTTCCGCTACTCCAAGCTGGTGCTTGCTACCACCACCTACAACGGCGATGTGTTCCCCTTCATGAAGGAGTTCATCCACCACCTGACCGAGCGCAGCTACCAGAACCGCACTGTGGCCTTCATGGAAAACGGCTCCTGGGCTCCCGTTGCAGGCAGGGTCATGGCAAGAATGCTGGAGGGCAGCAAGAACCTGACCTATGTGGAAAACAACGTCAAGATTCTCTCTGCCCTCAGCGCCGAAAGCGAAAAGCAGATCGAAGCGCTGGCCGAGGAACTGTGCGGCTAAAACAGCAAAAATGAAGCGCACCCGCGAGGGTGCGCTTTTTACAGGATCTTCTGACGGTACTGCCGGGGAGAAATGCCGTATTCCTGCTTAAACGCGCGGTAAAAGGCGGAGTAATCGGAAAAGCCTACCTGCGTGGCCACCTGTTCCAGCGCGATTCCCTCTACGATCCGGTTTTTCGCAGAAATCAGCCGCCGCTGGGTCACATAGTGATAGATGCTGATACCCATTTTCTGCTTAAACAGGTGGCTGATGGTGCTCTCGCTGACGTAAAACCTGCGGGCAAGCTCGCTGATGGTGATGTGCTGTGCATAATTGGTTTCAATATAAGCCGTCACCTTCCCCAGCAGATCCGGCTTTTCCGCTTTCATGATGCCGGTGCTGCGGTCACTGTAGGCTCTGTTCAGATAGACAAGGATCGCCATGGTATTGGCAAGCACAAGGGGTTCCCAGCCAGGCTGCTGTTCCTCCCGTTCCCGGATGCCGGAGGCAAACAGTTCCCCCAGAAATTCCCACCGAGTGCCCGAAGTGCGGATCAGGTAGTCCCCGCTCTGCGCCAATATATAGGGAAACATTTCTTTCAGGTTCTCCATATATTCCGGGCTGAGCCAGATCACATCGCGCACATAAGTGCCATCCATACCGTCGGGCAGGATGGGGCGGTGGCTGATGCCCGGAGAAATGAAAACGATATCGCCGTTTCGCAGGCGGTAGCGCTCCGAGCCTACAAGATATTCCACATCCGTGGCGCTGCGGCAGTACAGCAGCTCATAGAACACATGGCTGTGCAGGGAAACAGTCGCGTTAGAGTAGCTGGTATCCCGGTGGGTATCCACATAAGGGGAGGACATTTCCAGCTCCTGATACACTCTCGACGGATCGATGCCGATGGAATGCAGGAATTCATAGAGTTTTTGGTGATCCTCCTGTGTATGCTGGAATTCAAACGCTGCCAATTTCCGGAAGTCGTCAATTTTCATAAACAAAACTCCCCCGTTCTGTTGTTTTTTGATATATTGTATCACAAGATTGCAGAATTTGCAATCTTATTTCTTACTTTTGCAATTTGAATTGCGTTCACAGTTTGTTAAAATATAGCGGTAGACTGTGGGAATTTGCAAAATTCCCAATATTATTTAGGAGGAAATCAAAAATGGCAAAAACCAAAGCACCTGTCACCAAGCTGACTGCCAAGCACATGATCGGCTACGGCGCCGGTGACGCCGGCGGCGTCGTGATGCTGATGATCATCAGCTACCTGGAACGCTTCTCCCGTAACATTCTGGGCATTGACGCTGTTGTTTACGCTTCCATTCTGGTTATCTGGAACGTGTGGGACGCTGTGAACGACCCCCTGGTCGGCACCTTCATGGACTTCGCTTTCTCCAAGGCAAAGCCCGGCTCCGATAAGTTCCGTCCCTGGATCCTGCGCTCCATTCCCATTCTGGCAATCGGCATGGGCTCCCTGATGACTCTGCCCACCCTGTTTGACGGCCTGCTGTGCATCGTCGTCCTGTTCATCTCCAAGATCGTCTTCGAGCTGGGCTACACCATCATGAACATCGGCATGGGTTCCCTGCTGGGCGTTATGGCTACCAACGATGCGGAACGTGCATCTCTGGCATCCGCCCGTGGCTTCGGCTCCACCGTCGGTGGTGTCATCGGCATGATCGCTCTGCCTCAGGTTCTGGCTATCCTGGGCG
Organism: Oscillospiraceae bacterium; assembly: GCA_017537045.1. The sequence goes on from JAFYLN010000141.1 coordinate 5,980, forward strand.
AGACCAAGCTGGGCTACGCTGCTGCTGCTATCGCCGCTGCTGTTCTGGGCTGCGGTCTGGTCTTCATCCACTACATCGGCACTGTCGAGCGCAACGCTGCTGCTCAGTCCGCTGTGAAGACCGAGGAAGAGAAGGAAGCCGAGAAGATCAAGATTACCGACATCCTGAATGTCTTCAAGGTCAACCGTCCCTATCTGGCACTGTGCATCCACTCCATCTGCATCTGCTTCGTTCAGGGTATTGCACAGGGTGCTTCCACCTACATGTACTCCGACGTTCTGGGCAACATTGGTCTGGCCTCTCTGGCATCCGCAATCTCCATGCCCGTTATGTTCGGCGGCCTGATTCTGGCTCCCATCCTGGCCAAGAAGTTCGACTTCGTCGTCATCATCCGTACCGCTATTCTGATCGGCTGCATCCTGCTGGGCACCTGCTTCATCTATGCAGTTACCGCAGAGAACATGATCCCCATCCTGTACATGGCATGGTCCGGCATCGGCACTGGTCTGGTCACCCTGTCCGTCCAGCTGCAGTGGGGTCTGGTTGGTGAGTCCATCGACTACAACGAGTACCTGACCGGCAAGCGCAGCGAAGGCTCCATCTACGGTGTCTTCTCCCTGACCCGCCGCGTTGGCCAGACTCTGTCCGGCTCTCTGGCAGTTCTGATGATCACCTGGTTCGGCTACGTTCCCGCTGTCGACGGTGTTCTGCAGGCTCAGCCCGCTTCCGCCATCCTGGGCATCAAGATGATGGTCATTCTGATTCCCGCTGTTATCGGCATGGGCTCCTGGGCTGCTTTCACCTTCATCTGGGACATCAACAAGGAAAAGCGCGCTGCTATGGCTGCATGGAAGGCAGAGCGTGCTGCTAAGGCAGAGCAGGAATAATTTCCTCCATAGAAGCGGTATATTGCCGTATCCCGCTTGAATAAGTTTTCTCTTACAGGGAACGGCCTTTTGAGCCGTTCCCTGTTTTTTAATCTCATACAAATTGATGTTTGTCGCACCATGTGCCGTGGATAACGTAGGGGCGACCATTGGTCGCCCGCGCAGTAAAATGTTACGATTTCGCCGAAAACCAATGCGAATACGTAATACTGTGCCGCCGGGCGGCTGATAGCCGCCCCTACATTCAAAATCGGAACAGAACGACAAACTGAAATTTGTATTTCCATTTCTCGAAAGGAGTTATTCTATGCGTACCAGAATTCTTGGAAAAATGCTGAACTCTGAGGTTCAGGAATATCTCGAAAGAAACGACATCATTATCATTCCCGTGGGCACCACCGAGCTCCACGGCGGTTTCCCTCTGGACAGCGAGACCGTCATTTCCGAAGCCTACTGCCTGCGCATGGCGGAAGCCTGCGACGGTCTGGTGCTGACGGGTCTGCCCTATTTCTACGCCGGTGCCACCGCTTCCGGCCGTGGCACCGTGCAGGTCAGCATCCGTCAGGGCATTGACTATCTGGGTGCCATCGCCCGGAGTCTCCTGCGCCTTGGCTTTAAGCGTCAGGTCTACCTGTCCTTCCACGGCCCCGCCCACATGACCATTTGTCCCATGATCCGTGACTTCTATGACGAAACCGGCGTGCCCATCCTGTACATGGACTGCATGATGCAGGTTGGTAAGAACCAGAAGCTGTTCACCAACTTTATGGACGATTTCCACGCCATCACCGTGGGTGCCTACAAGGTGATGAACCGTCTGGACGATGTGCCGCTGGTCACCGGCTATCAGCATTCCAATCCCCAGAGCTGCGCACCCTTTAACGACCTGTTCGGCCTCGGTTATCAGTCTGCTGCCGTAGGTTACTGCTTCGGTGACCATGGCGACCACATGTCCACTCCCGATATTCCCGACATTGCCACCCGCGATGCCATGGCAGAGCGGGGCGAAGCCCTGATCAACACCATGGTCGAAAACATGAACATGCCCCATGTGGTGGAGCAGCTGCGTAAGCTGGAGGAATACGGTCTGGAAAACGAGAAGAAGTATCCCTGGATCCCCGCCGCATGGAACCGTAACCACTAAGAGGTAACCGCTATGAAAATGATTCATATGGCCGTACCCGGCCATTCCGAAGCCACCCTGGAGGGTTACATCCTGGACTGCGAGCTGAAGCTGGGTCAGAGCGTGAACCGTCCTGCCATCGTGGTCTGCCCCGGCGGCGGCTATGTCTACTGTTCCCCCCGGGAAGCAGAACCTGTGGCTCTGCGCTACGCCGCCAAAGGCTTCCATGCCTTTATCCTGCGCTACTCCGTGGGCTGGGATGCCGCGGATTTCGCACCCCTGCAGGAGGTCAGCTGGGTCATCGGCTATATCCGCGAGCACGCTGAAGAATGGCACGTTGACCCCGATAAAATCGCCACCTGCGGTTTCTCTGCCGGCGGCCATCTGGCACTGGCAGCCGGTGTAAAGGGCGAAAACAAACCCAACGCCATGATCCTCGGCTATCCCGCCGTCACCACCCCCAATCATCCCATGTCCAACTTCATGGTCAAGCTGCTGACCGGCAAGAAAGAAGTCACCGACGAGGACTGCGCGCAGTTCTCTCTGGAAAAATTCATTACCAAGGAAGCCCCTCCCGTCTTTATGATGGCGACCGCCGAGGATGGCCTGTCTCCCTTCGGTGCCCTGCTGGTGGCAAACACCTATTCCCGGCTGGGTATGCCCTATGAGCTGCACATGTTCCAGCACGGCCCCCACGGCTACGCCATGGCAGACGAAACCTCCGCCGACGGCAGCAATCAGGTTCTGAATTCCTCCTTCGCCAAGTGGCATGACATGAGCGTGGACTGGCTGTACCGCATTTTCGGTAAGTTGACCTTCGGGGGTGAATCCACCAGCCGCATGGGTCAGTATATGGCAGAGCTGGGTCTGCTGCCCGGTCAGGCATCCGGCGGCGAATTTGCATAAAACGAGGTAAAATCTCATGGATTATATTGTAAAAACCCCCTGCGGTGCGGTACTGGGAACTGCCGGACGCGTGCCCGGCACGGTTGCCTATAAGGGCATCCGCTACGCCACCGCCGGCCGCTGGGAATATCCCAAGCAGGTGACCGCATGGGAGAATATCTACGACGCAACCCAGTACGGCCACTGCTCCTATCAGCCCCGCGCCTTCTACGACGAGGAGCTGAACGAGAAGAAGTATTTCTACTACAACGAGTTCCGCAAGGGCGAGACCTACACCTACAGCGAGGACTGCCTGTTTCTGAACATTTTCACCCCTGAAAATGCAAAAGGGGGCGACAAACTCCCCGTTCTGGTCTACATCCACGGCGGTGGCTTCACCGGCGGCTGCGGTCACGAAAAGCATTTCGACGGCCCCGTCTGGCCTGAAAAGGGCATCATCGGCGTGACCCTCAATTACCGCCTTGGTCCCATGGGCTTTGTCTGCCTGCCGGAGCTGGAGGCAGAAGCCGGTTTCACCGGCAACTACGGCCTTTACGACCAGATGACCGCCATCAAGTGGGTGAAGGATAACATCGCAGCCTTCGGCGGCGACAGTGAAAATATCACCATCATGGGTCAGAGCGCTGGCGCAGCCAGCGTGCAGATGCAGTGCCAGAGCCCGCTGACTGAGGGTCTGTTCCAGAAAGCCGTCATGTCCAGCGGCTGCGGCCTTGGCGGCATGATGAGCGGCAAGAAGGAGACCATGCTCTCTTTCTGGCAGGAGGTCATGAAGCGCTGCGGCTGCAACAATCTGGCCGAGTTCCGCGCACTTCCCGTGGAGAAGCTTTTCGAAGTGTGGCAAAGTGCCAAAAAGGAGATCAAGGGCGGCGGTACCTCCGGTTTCCCCGTCATGGACGGCCGTTTTGCCGCACCGGGAACACTGCCCAAGAACATCCCCTACATGGCAGGCTCCACCAGCCATGATATGGCACCTCCCATCCTGCAGAGCATGACAAAAAAGTGGATCAGCGCCCGGGAAAAAGCAAGCTATACCTGGTATTTTGACCGGATGCTTCCCGGTGACGACTGCGGTGCATGGCACTCCTCCGACCTGTGGTACTGGTTCGGCACCCTGCCCAACTGCTGGCGTCCCATGGAGCAGAAGGACTATGACCTCAGCGGGCAGATGGTAAATTACCTCTGCAACTTCGCAAAGACCGGCGATCCCAACAAGGCAGCCGCGCTGCCCACATGGATCGCTTCCGGCAAGGGTCAGAGCCGTGTCCTGCGCCTGGGCGAAAAGCCCACCGCCATGGGCAAACCCAGTATGCTGAAAATGGTCGCAACCATGCTGACCAACAAGGCTGTTGGTGAATAATGACATAGCAAAAGCCGCCGGAGAACCGGCGGCTTTTTGCATACACGAAACTGCTGGCAAATTGATGTTTATCGGGCAATCTATCGATGGTATCGTAGGGGCGGCCATTGGCCGCCCGCTGCGGCACGATGTTTCGAATTCGCCGAAAACCAATGCGAATACGTTAAATTCTACCGCACGGGCGGCTAATAGCCGCCCCTACATTCAAAATCGGAACAGAACGATAAACTGAAATTTATTTCTCTTATTTTCCCTTTCCCATCCGGCCGACCAGCTCCAGAACCGTGCAGCAATGCTCCCGGCCGCGCTGGGTCATCCGTTCATAAACAGGCCCGTATTCCGGATCGCTGCAACGGCTTTCATAAGCCTTCAAAAGCCACAGTTCCTTGCCGTAGCACCGGCGCAGCATGGCATCAACAGTCGTAAACTGGGGCGGTGTTGTAGCAGTTTCCGGTGCCCGCCCGGTCATCAGGCTCAAAATTCCTTTCAGGCAGACAGCCTGTGCCTTTGCCTCCCGCGCAAGCCGCATGAACAGTGCCCCATCCTGTCCGGACAGATGCCGCGCAAGCTGTAAGTACGCTGCCGATAGCTGCGCCTGTTCCATGATCAGCGTGGGCAGATGGTCACTGCGCTGCTGAACCTCCCGCTCCTGCTTTTCATTCTGCACCCGCTGCCAGACCCGTGCCTCTTTTCTGATATCATGCTCCATCTGAAATCTCCTCCCTTTCCTCTGATACCGTACAGTATATGCGGGGCAGGTTGCCGATTTTGTCGCAAAAAGGAGAAAGTTTTTCATTTTCCCTCTTCCTTTTTTCGTTCATATGTGCTACAATTAATTTGAACAAATGTATGCAAGTCAAATTGATGTTGATCGCGCTGTGTGCCGTGGACAACGTAGGGGCGACCATTGGTCGCCCGCGCAGAGAAATGTTGCGAACCCGCATTGGATTTCGGCAAATTCGTAACATTGTACCGCCAGGCGGCGGATCGCCGCCCCTACATTCATAATCGAAACGGAACGATAAACTGACATTTGGAAAACCGTTATCAGGAGGGATCATTATGCCCAGAACCAGCAACAAAGCCCAGATGATTATAGATTATGTAAACCTTTTCATTCAGGAGAATGGCTATTCTCCCTCCGTGCGGGAGATCGGTGCAGCCGTCGGTCTGCGCTCCACCGCCTCGGTCAGCTACCATCTGCAGGCGTTGCAGGAAAAAGGGCTGCTTCAATCCCCGGGCTCCAAGGGGCGCAAGCGCGCCATTGTGACAACCGTCCGCCCCGGCCAGATTCCGGTCATCGGCGTGGTGACCGCCGGTCTTCCCATTCTTGCCGTGGAGAATCAGGAAGGCACCCTCTGCTGGGACGGTGATCCGTCCTGCTTTGCCCTGCGCGTGCGCGGCGACAGTATGGTAGGTGCCGCCATTTTAAGCGGTGATCTGGTGGTTGTCCGCCCCCAGCAGTCTGCTGATGACGGTCAGATCGTAGTTGCAAGAATCGGCGACGAAGCCACTGTCAAGCGCCTGCGCCGCAGAGACGGACAGGTTTGGCTCATGCCCGAAAATGACAATTACGCCCCCATTGATGGCAGTGAAGCAGAGCTGATCGGCGTGGTTAAAGCTGTGATGCGTGAATACTGATCGCTTCGTCATATCCTATCTTTTTGTCGATTGTTAAAAATACCTATCAAAAGCCCCCTTTGTGGGGCTTTTGTCCTTCTTTTTTTGTACTGTTGCTCCAAATCAGGAAAAAACTTCATTTTTTCACGAAAAAGATTTGCTTTTCTATACGGAACATGGTATACTATTTGCGCGATAATTTATGCACATTTCTACAGCAACAATCAGGTGCCCTATGAGCACCTGAAAACATTTTGAAAGGGGATACAAATACATGTCTCACAAGTACGTTTATCTGTTCACCGAAGGCAACGGCTCCATGCGTGAACTGCTGGGCGGCAAGGGCGCTAACCTGGCTGAAATGACCAACATTGGTCTGCCCGTCCCTCAGGGTTTCACCATCTCCACCGAAGCTTGCACCAAATATTATGAGGAC
>JAFYLN010000142.1 GCA_017537045.1 Oscillospiraceae bacterium
CAACGCCGACTGCTGCACCACCGGCCGCCTGAAACGAGGCTACGGCGTGGAGCCCATGCTCAGACTGCTGTCAGGGGATTGTACATATAGAGAGACGCATAATGCAGTGCTGGATGCGGTGGATGAGTTGGGGATTATGAGACTGATGTGGTGCGGGTTGGAGGAGTATCGGAAACTTTGAAGGTGTACTGCATGTTGATATGTATCCATTGATATGGTACAATAATGAAAATCCACACAACAAGAAAGGTGGTTTACTATGCGATGTAATTTCTGCGGTGCAGAATGGTCACTTCCGTACAAGATGACAATTACGGAATGTCCTTTTTGCAGAAGACCCTTGGCAACTCCAGGAGCAGGCACCCGTTCTTCGGGATATACTCCCCGTCCTTCCGAAACAGCCAAAACAACAACCAGCACAGCAAACAGACGGGAAGATTTTGACATTGTCGGAACGGTTCTGCGTGCTTACAAAGGAACCAATCCTGTGGTTTATGTACCTGAGGGCATTACAGAACTGGGTATGGTGAAACCCGGTACCGGTGCGTTTTTTAAGAATAAGGTTATTCAGAAAGTTGTTCTTCCCAAGTCGTTAAGAAGCATAAGTGAGCATGCCTTTGGTTCATCTTCCGTCAGAGAAGTTGTTTTTTCCGACGGAATCACTCATATTCCATTTGGTGCCTTTGAACATTGTACAAATCTCCAAAAAGTTCACCTTCCTTCAAGTTTGATTGAAATCGGACCATATGCATTCTGGGAGACCGCTTTAACTGAGATTATCATCCCCAATGGAACCAAGCGTATTCTTCAGGCTGCATTCCTCGATTGCTACTATTTAAGACGTGTTCTCATTCCCGATTCGGTGGAGGCTATATATGTTAAGTCTTCTAGCCATTGTGCCCCTGGTGTCTTTTGTAATTGTACTGCTCTGTGCGATGTAACATGGCCTGTCAATCGATTTAATCCTATTATTTTCAAAGACTCGCTGTATCACGACAAAGTAATGGCTGATTTAAGAGCAGCAGAAGCCCATCGAAAAGCTGCCGCCGAAGCAGCGGAACAAAAACTGAAGCAAGACAAAAAGCTAATCGACGAAGGTATTTGCCCCAAGTGCAAAGGAAAAATTTCTTTCTGGACAAATCGTTGCAAGCAATGTGGAACGAAATTCTAACCTCCGCTTATGAGATTTCTCAGGAAGATAACCTCAACGCCAACGCTCGGTTATGGGTGTGTCCAAATGGGATGGTGTTGAAGCGTTATGTGAAATTTGATTCCCTTACCGAAAAGAATATCCATAACCTTCTAACACTTTCCAAAATACGCAGACTGTACCAAATTCCTCAGTTGGCCATGCCCTTGGAAATCCTCAGAGAAAATGGTACAGTCGTTGGATACATTATGCCCTTTTGCCCCGGCATCCCGTTGGAACAGGCCATGACCGATCCAGGGTTTTCTTCTAAAGAAATCATCGATGCGTTTATCGCACTTGCCACCGTTATCAATCGTCTGCCATGGCGTGTTTTCGTTGGCGATCTTCACGCACAGAATGTCTTGGTAGAACCGGGTGGAGAAATCCATATCATCGATCTGGACGGTTTCAGCGTTTTTCCCAAGTACGAACTAACCTGCCCAATGGCGTTCTTCCTCGACCACGAACTGTGTTCCGCTAAGAAATATCGTCATCGCAATGGAATGTTGAAAGTCAGCAGAAACACGGATATTTTCAGTTTCTTCGTGTTGTTTCTCCAATGGATCATGGGAACGGGTATCTTTTTCTCCTATACTGCAGGTGAAATGTACCGCTATTTTGCATACTTGGAGAAGCATGGTTTTCCGGCAGATGTGTTGGATATGATTTATCAGCTATTCAGACCGGGCAAGAATCGGTTAAATCCCGAATCACTTAGGCAAATCGATCTGTCCCGTTTGAACGAATATCGTTTTGGAGCTTTTGTGAAAGAGCAGTTATCTTAATCATGACAAAGCCCGCCGGAGTTTCCTCCGGCGGGCTTTCTTTGGTTATTGCATCAGCATATCTTAATCACCAATGACTTCTTTCAGCAGAATCTTCTTCGCAAATCCGCCCCTCTTTTCTGCCTTCTCCGCCCGTACTCGCTCCAGCTCCTCCAGCGTATAGCCACGGGCGATGGCGGCGGCGTAGATGACCTCCATCAGGTCGGCCAGCTCTTCGATATTCTGATCCTTGTGGTATTCCGCCAGTTCCTCATCCAGCTTGGCGTCCACCATGCGCAGGTAGTCCTCGTCGGACAGGATCTCGGTCACGCAGGTCTTGCCGGAGGCTTCGATGATTTCCGGAATGTGGTCACGAACCAGTTTGTTGTATGTCTTGATCACAGGCTCCGCCTACTTTCTTAGTTGATTGTTTCCATTATAATTCAGTTCCAGTATGAAGTCAATTTGCAGCGTAATCCCCCAATGCGAAACAAAGGCCAGACCACATGGGTCTGACCTTGCTTCACTTTCTGCACAAACAATGCAGAATCGTCCCATCTTCCGGTTTATAG
>JAFYLN010000016.1 GCA_017537045.1 Oscillospiraceae bacterium
AATCTCCTGCTTCCATGCATCGATAAGCAGTGCAGAAACAAACATTGTACCGGGAGATTCCCACGTCGGCCTTTCAGGCCTCCTCGGAATGACAGTGGTTGTCGGTAGCCATCAGCAATTAACCAACTGCGCGATAAACATCAATTTATCTTTTTCGTAATTTCTTCTCATGTGTTAAAATCAACGATTGCCATTCGACGTTTTTCCTGTTATAATGACATTGTTATGGAAAATAGAGTTAGTTTTTACGTCAGCCGTAAAAATGTGCTGACATGGCTGATGGCACTTTGTCTGGTCGGCTCGGCAGTGGCCCGCGTTATGATTTGCTCCGGCATGGAAGGAGTCGGAGTGTGGAGCCAAATCGTTCTGCCAATCGCAGCCTCCTTACTATATGTGCTCATCGTGTTGCTCTGCGGCAACGAAATGTTTTATAAAACTGCCATTCCCGTATGGATGGCCGCCCTCTACTCCGGCATCTGGATCGATCAGAACGTCCAAAACCGTATGATCGTCTGGCTCTTCTGGATCGCCCTGATCTTTTTTGCCAGCATGTATACGGATATTACCGCCGGCCACAGAAAGCATGGCGTTTTCCTGCTGCTGCCCGTGGTTTTGATTCCCGTTGGATTCATTCTGTATTTCTTCCGCGAAGCAGTGCTGGCACGGGAATTGGAAACGATGCTTCCTGTTCTGCCCGATCTTCTGATGCTTGTGGGTGTTTTCTTTGCTGTGCTTGCACTGCGCGTCCATACCGACGGCGCTTACCATCCCACATGGGGTGACCGCATTGACGGCAGAAAGATCCGCACACTGGCTCCCATGGCGCAGATCACCTCCTACTTCCAGTGGGAACGTAATATCTGCTCCAACCTCTTCGAAGAAGCCTTTGAGATCACCAACATCGACCGCTATATCCGCCAGAAGCGCCGCGAGGGTCTGACCGATTTTGGCATCACCCATGTGCTGCTGGCCGCCTATGTCCGCGGTGTTGCAAGATTCCCCCAGCTGAACCGTTTCATCAACGGCCAGAAAGTCTACTCCCGTGGTGAGGATATTCAGTACTGCATGGTAATCAAAAAGGAAATGAATGTGGATTCTCCCGACACCTCCATCAAGGTGCATCTGAATCCCCGGGATACAGTCAAGGATGTTTATGAGAAACTGAACGCCGCTGTTGAAAGCGTAAAGACCACCAAGGAGTTGGATTCCAATCTGGACAGCCTGATCATGCTGCTGAACCTGATCCCCAGCGTGGTGCTGAAATTCACTGTCTGGCTGCTGAAATTTCTTGACTACTTCGGCCTGCTGCCCAAGTTCCTGCTGGAGCTGAGCCCCTTCCACGGAAGCCTGTTCTTCACATCTATGGGTAGTCTCGGCATTCCGCCCATTTACCACCACCTGTACGACTTCGGCAATCTGCCTGTATTCGGTGCATTCGGCTGCAAGCGCAAAGCTGTGGAAGTTCTGGAGGACGGCACCATCGTTCCCAGAAAGTATATTGACCTCAAGTTCGTGCTGGACGAACGCATCTGTGACGGTTACTACTACGCCGCGTTCTTCAAGTACTACCGCCGCCTGATGCGCAATCCTGAGATCCTCGATCAGCCGCCGGAAGAGATCGTAAAGGATATTCCTTGATCTATGAAAGAAGAAATTATTAAAAATTTACGGGAATCCTGCCTCTGGCAGGATTCTCTGCTATGGTTTGATTCCATAGACTCCACCAATACCCGCGCACGGGAGCTGGCACGTCAGGGTGCCGCCCACAGCACGGTGCTCATTGCCGACTGCCAGACCGGCGGACGTGGACGGCTGGGACGGAGCTTCCATTCCCCTGCCGGTTCCGGCATTTATCTGAGTGTCATTCTCCGGCTCCATTGCACACCGCAGGCACTCATGCATCTGACCTGTGCGGCTGCGGTTGCCATGTGCGATGCTGTGGAAAAATCCGCAGGCTTTCGCCCCGGCATCAAGTGGACGAACGATCTGGTCTATGGCAAGCGGAAAATTGCCGGTGTGCTGACAGAGCTTGGTTTTGATTCCAAGGGGAATGTGGATTTTGCCGTAGTCGGCATTGGTATCAACTGCTGCCAGCAAGAAGCGGATTTTCCCGAGGAAATCCGGAGTATCGCCGGCTCTCTGGCATCGGTCAGCGGCAAAAAGCCCGACCGTGCAAAGGTTGCAGCAGCTATGATAGCTGCGCTGCAGCACATGGATATGCAGCTTCTGACCGGTAAAGCGCAGATTCTGAACCGCTACCGGCAGGACTGCATCACACTGGGACAGGAAGTATCTCTGGTGCGGGGTGAAGAAATCCGTCATGGAACCGCTTTGGATATTGATGAGGACGGTGCCCTGATCGTCCGTTTTCATAACGGGCTTACAGAAACCGTCAATTCCGGCGAAGTAAGTGTCCGCGGCATGTATGGATATGTGTAATTTTAGGAATTTTTACATTTTTTGCGGAAAATGTCATTGCAATTCTGGATGGCATTGGTTATACTGAATGTAGCAACATTTGATTATGGAGGTTATTTCTATGAAAACCGTTCTGAAAGTTCTGACCGCTCTGGCTGCTATTGCCGGCATTGTTTACGCCATTGCTACCTATGGTGACAAGATCGTTGCCTGGGCTAAGAAGATCCTGGCTGCATGCCCCTGCTGCAACAAGACCTGTGCGTGCGAGTGCGAAGGTGAAGGCGAATGCAAGTGCGGCGGCGAGTGCAAGTGTGAAGAAGCTGCTGAGGAAGCCGCTGCTGAAGAAGCTCCCGCTGAAGAGACTGTCGAAGAAGCTGCTGAAGAAGTAGTTGTCGAAGAGGTCGTCATTGAAGAGAACGAGCCCGTTGCCAACGAAGAGGACTTCGCTGAGTAATTCCGACAGGACACAAAACGACCCATCCATCCGGATGGGTCGTTTTACTTTGTTTACAGGTTCGTTGCGATTTCAACCAGCATTTTCACACACAGCTCCATATCCTCCACAGGGATATACTCGAAGCGGCCATGGTAATTATCGCCGCCGGTGCAGAGATTGGGGCACGGCAGACCCTCGTAGGACAGGCGTGCGCCGTCGGTGCCACCGCGGATGGGTACTTCTTTCGCATTCATTCCCACAGCTTTCATGGCATTTTTGGCGCGCTCCACCACATACATGCAGGGCTCAATGCATTTTTTCATATTAAAATAGCTGTCCTTGATGGTTAGCTCGACGGTGCCTTCGCCGTATTTGGCGTTGATGAAGCCGGCAGCAGCTTTCATGACCGCCTTCTTTTCGTCAAACTTTTCCATGTCGTGGTCGCGGATAATCCAGCGAAGCGTGGACTGCTCCACTTCGCCGGACATATCGGTCAGGTGGATGAAGCCCTCATATCCAGTTGTATACTCGGGTTTCTGGGCAGCGGGCAGCAGCGATTGGTACTCCATGGCAATATACTGGGAGTTGACCATCTTGTCCTTTGCAGAGCCGGGATGGATGTTCAGGCCGTGGAAGACTGCCTTGGCAGAGGCGGCGTTGAAATTCTCATATTCGATCTCACCAATGGGGCCGCCGTCAGCGGTGTAGGCATAGTCAGCGCCGAAGCCCTTGACATCAAATTTATCCGCGCCGCGGCCGATTTCCTCATCAGGGGTAAAGCCGATTTTGATGGTAGCATGATTCATTCTGGTAGTCAGCAGAAATTCTGCGGCAGCCATAATCTCGGCGATGCCTGCCTTGTCATCCGCGCCTAACAGGGTAGTACCATCAGTGACGATCAGATGCTTGCCGTGGTGGTTTTTCAGGTTGGGATAATCTTCTTCCCGCAGAAAGATCTCCTTTTCTTCGTTCAGGCAGATGTCACCGCCATTGTATTCAACGATCTTGGCCTTGATATCAGCGCCAGAAGCATCGGGGGAGGTGTCCATGTGGGCGATCAGGCCGATGGTGGGCAGCTTCGGGTCACCGGGGACGGTGCCGTAGACGTAGCCATTCTCGTCCATAAAAGCATCGGCAATGCCCATTTCCTTCATTTCCTCTACCAGCGCCGCACCCAGCAGCTTCTGCTTTGCACTGGAGGGGCAGGTCTCCGAGAACTCGTCACTCATGGTGTCAAAGGACACATATTTCAAAAACCGTTCGGTTACTGTTCTCATTTTCTTAACTCCTTTTAATTCAAGTATAAACCGGTTTCCCTTTTCCGTTTTTTCGTAGACCCGGAAGCCCATACGCTCAAAGCATTTTCGGGATGCGGTGTTGTGGCTGTAAATCTCATCCACATAGAGTCTGTCGTATCCAAGCAGCTTTCCCCGTTCGATCAGTGCCGCAATCACCTTGCTTCCGATTCGCTTACCGCGATATGCAGGATCTCCGAGCACGATGGGCATATCCTCCTGCCAAAAGGTTACATCACCGACTGGCTTCCATTGTTGAGCCTCTAAAACCTCAATGAAATAAAGCTCCCCATGGTCATCCAGATAGTGATACATCCGCCCGAGCCGCTCATGGGTATAGGGAACCCTGTCAGCGTCCACCTGCCAGACCGTTTCAATATCCTGATACCAGTCAAAGGCAAATTCAAACTGATCGTCGAATTTTCGAAGTCGAAGTGTATCATCGATCATCAGAATATCCGGCTGTTTAATTCCTGCAATCGGCATAGGCAAACTCCTTTGCTGGATAAAATAAATTTCAGTTTGTCGTGCTGTTTCAATAATGAATGTAGGGGCGGCTATTAGCCGCCCGTGCGGTAGAATTTAACGTATTCGCATTGTTTTTCGGCGAATTCGCAACATTGTGCCGCTCAAAAAAATATGTCATTGCGAGGAGCGCGAAGCGCGACGTGGCAATCTCCTGCTTCTATGCATCGATAAGCAGTGCAGAAACAAACATTGTACCGGGAGATTCCCACGTCGGCCTTTCAGGCCTCCTCGGAATGACAGTGGTTTTCGATAC
>JAFYLN010000143.1 GCA_017537045.1 Oscillospiraceae bacterium
CCAAGCTGCTGAACGCAGCCTGCGGCACCGAGTACACCCCCGAGCAGGTTCTGGAGATCGGCGAGCGTATCTACAACATTGAGAGAATGTTCAACAAGGCCGCCGGCATGAAGCCCGAGGATGACCGCCTGCCCAAGCGTCTGCTGGAAGAACCCATCCCCGCAGGTCCCTCCAAGGGTCTGGTTTCCCAGCTGCCCGTCACCCTGCCCGAGTACTACAAGGTTCGTGGCTGGGAGGCTGCTTTCCCCACCGACGAGACTTTGAAGAGACTGGGTCTTGACGAATGCATCGGTAAGTAAGTATCATAATAAATGGGGAGGGGTTCTGCCCCTCCCTTTTCCTAATCTGTTAACAGGAAGATAGATTGCGGTTTGCTGCACAATTTATCGATGGTCTTGTAGGGTCGATTATCAATTGCCCGCGCAGCGAAATGTTGCGAATTCGCATTGGATTTCGGCGAATACGTAATGTTCTACTGCGCAGGCGGCGAATCGCTGCCCCTGCAACATCCACGGAAGGGTGTACGGCAAACATCAGTTTGTCTGTCCGGAAGGAGCTATTATGATCGAAGTTCGCCTATTTGCAGGTCTGCGTCAGGGCAGACAAAAGGTTTATCAGATGGAAGCCTCCTCCATCAAAAATGTGCAGGATATTATGGATGTGCTGCATATTCACCGAAAGGAAGTCAATATCCTGCTGATCAACGGCTTTCATCAGAAGCCCGAAACAGAAGTGAAGGATGAAGACATTGTCTCTCTGTTCCCGGCGGTGGGAGGCGGCTGACCTATGGAAGACCGGTATTTGCGGAATATTCCTGCTCTTACGCAGGAGGAATGTAACTGTTTGCATCAGAAACGGGTACTGATCGTCGGCTGCGGCGGTCTGGGCGGCAATCTGGTCAGCATTTTTTCCCGCATTGGCGTTGGATACTTGCGAATCGTCGATGGCGATGTATTTGAAGCCACCAATCTGAACCGGCAGTTGTTCAGCGAAATTCCTGCCCTTGGCCGGAACAAGGCAAGGGTCGCAGCAGAAAGAATCGCCCGGATCAATCCGGAGATCACGGTGGATGCAGTGGAGTTTTTTCTGACGCAGGAAAATGCTGCGGAACTGCTGCGGGATTGTGATATTGTTGTGGATGCGCTGGATAATATTCCCGGCCGCCGTCTTTTGGCTGCTGCCTGTGAAAAGGCCGGCATTCCGCTGGTATACGGTGCCATTTCCGGTTGGGTCGCCCAGTCGGCACTTTCCCTGCCTGGCGATAAGCTGGTGGAAAAGCTGTACCCGGAGGATATTGTGGTGCGGGATAAAAGTGTCCTCAGCTTTACTCCGGCGCTCTGCGCGTCCATGCAGGCAGCGCTGTGCATCAAATATCTGGCAGGCCGCCCGGTTGAAGCAGGAAGGATCTACTATTTTGATTTGCTGAATCAGGAATTTGAGACTATTTCCATGGTCTAGTTATACAGAAAGTGAGGTGACACCATGAAAATCGGCGCATTGATCGTAACCACTGGTCTGAGTCGTGCTTCCGGTGTCACCGCTTTGCTTCCGGAGGTCGGTGCCATTTCTGCCGGTCAAAGAATGATTTCCGTTTTCCAGTGTGCGGGAGTTTCCATGGTCGGCCTGGTAGTCGGGCCGGAGGATAAAAAAACGGAGCGCCAGTTCACCCAGAGCGGTGTCATTTTTCTGCGGTGTAAAAAGAACACTTCATTCCTCGATGGTGTCCGGGAGGGTCTGCGGTTCATGCTGGGCAAATACGATCGGGTATTTGTGGTACCGGCAGATATGCTCTGGTTTTTGCCGGAAACACTCCGTACTCTGCTGCGCAGCAGCGCGCATATTGCGATTCCGGTCAGCAGCCATATCCATGGATGCCCCGTTCTTCTGGATAAAAACGCAATGGAGGCCGTTTTGGAGGACGACTGCTGTAATGGCCTGGAGAACATCATCAAGAACTGCACCCTTTCCAGGGAATTTGTACCGGTAGCAGATTCTGGTATTTTCCTGCGCGGCGAAAATACCGCCCACCGTGAAAGCATCATCAAGCAGCAGGATCAGCAGATGATTCGGCCGATGCTGGATATTTCACTGTGCAACGGAACTGCGCTGTATGATCCAAGGCTTTCCATGCTGCTGCATCTTGTGGAGGAAACCCGCTCCGTGCGGGATGCCTGCAGTCTGATGCAGATATCCTACTCCGCCGCTTGGAATATGCTGAATCATGTGGAAGAGAAGCTGGGCTTTCCGCTGGTGGTACGTAATCGTGGCGGTGCAAGTGGCAGCGGCAGCCTTTTAACGAAAAAGGGAAAAGCATTGATGGATGCCTATGACTGTTTCTGTGCCCATCTGAATCAGGAAGCAAGGCAGCTTTACGACCAGCTTTTTGAAACAACCAAATGGAACTGATGCCCATAGAAGGTCTGTGCCTTCTATGGGTATTGTTGCTTTTTACAACATTCTGTATCTTACATGTTGAATTTTGTGCAGCGTGTATATATAATAACAGAAAAGGAGGGATCGCCTATGGCATCAAAATACGCAGGCTATATGGGCAAAGTTATCATGGTGGACTTAACCACGGAAGCTGTGTCCGAATACCCCTGGAGCGATGAACAAAGAGAACTGTACCTCGGCGGCAAAATTATGGCGGCCAGAATCCTCTGTGATCATCTGACGGGCAGGGAAACCGCTTTCAGCGAGGAAAACTGGGTGGTGATCTCCACCGGTCCTCTCACCGGAACCGGCGCACCCAGCTCCGCCCGGTTTAATATCTCCGCCTTGTCCCCACAGACAGGAATCCTCGCTTCCTCCAACTGCGGCGGCAGTTTCGGTTTTCATCTGAAGAAAGCAGGCTACGACGCTTTGATCCTGAAAGGAAAGTGCAGCCGCCACAGATGGCTGGAGATCAACGAAGATCAGTTTGTTTTCCACGATGCAGATGACCTCTGGGGAACAAAGGTAGGCGAATGTCAGGAAAAGCTTGCAGCCCTCACCGGTAAGAAAAAATTCGGCAAGCTGTGTATCGGCCCCGCCGGTGAGAATCTGGTGAAATATGCAGGCATTATTTCCGACGAGCGCGCCGCAGGCCGTACCGGCATGGGTGCGGTTCTGGGTTGGAAAAACTTGAAAGCCATCACCGTTACCGGCAGCAAGACGGTTCCTATCTACGACAAGGAAAAAACTACCGAATGGTGCAAAAAGTGGTTTGCTTACTTACAGAGCCATCCTCTCACCGGTAATCAGCTGCCCAAGGTGGGCACTGCTGGTCTGGTCAGTTCCATGCAGATGCGGGGTCTGCTGTCCACGAAAAACTATTCTGCCGGACAGTACGGGCATTTCGAGGATGTCAGCGGCGAGCGGCTTGCTGAGGAATTCAATATTACCAACAAGGGCTGCCTGACCTGCCCCATCCGGTGCGCCAGAACCGTCATGGTGCAGGGCAAAGCCGTGAAAGGCCCCGAACTGGAGACGCTGGGTCTGCTGGGCGGCAATATCTGCAACAACGACCTGCAGAAGATCCTGGACTGGAACTATGAGCTGGACGAATTGGGCATGGATACCATTTCCACTGCAAACACCATCGCCTACGCCATGGAGGCAAACGAAAAGGGTCTCTGGGACAATGGCTTGAAATTCGGTTCTGTTGATGAATTATCCGCTATTTTCGATGATATTGCCCACCGCCGCGGTATCGGTGACGAGTTGGCCGAGGGCAGCAAGCGGCTGAGTGAAAAGTACGGCGGCAAGGAATTTGCCATGCACAGCAAGGGCTTGGAGCTGGCCGCCTATGAGCCCCGCCGTGCGGTCGGTCAGGGCTTGGGCTACGCGGTGTCCAACCGCGGTGGCTGCCACTTAAACGGCGGATATCTGGTCATTCTGGAAGGCCTGGGTCTGAATGTGGATGCCCAGACACCCAAGGCAAAGGCAGATTTTACCATGCTGTTCCAGGATCTGATGGAGACGATCTCTGCATCCGGCCAGTGCCTGTTTACCTCCTATGCTTTCTTCCCGGGATTCCTGCTGACCAAGCCCAACGGTGTGATTACCCAGACCGTCAATAAGGTTGCCACCCATATCGGCGCTGCCGTCCGGCTGATCAACAAATGTCCCAGAGTGGCTGCCCTGCATCTTCCAGTGTTCCACCACACCAAGATGATCAAGCTGGCCACCGGCATGTACATGGATTTCGGCAAGTACATTCAGATCGGAGAACGGGGCTATACCATGGAGCGCTACATCAACTGCAAATTCGGTATCAGTGAAGCAAACGATAAGCTTCCCAAGCGGCTGACTGATGTGCCGCAGGATCCCAATAATCCGAAAACAAAAATCCCGTTGGAAACCATGAAGAAGACCTACTATGCCGCCCGTGGCTGGGATCACAACGGCATCCCCACAGAAGCTACCCTGCGGCGGCTGAAGATCAAATGATTACGGTAAAGCTTTACGGTCTGCTGCGGATCGAATCCGGCATCAGGGAGAAGCAGGTGGAGGCGAAAACTGTTAAAGAGGTATTGCAGCAACTGGCAGATTGCGGCATTCCTGCAAAAGATCTTGACGGTTGTGTTATCATCGTGAACGGCAGTAATGCCAATAAGAAACGTAAATTAACAGACGGTGACACGGTGGTGCTGATGTCCCCTGTGGCCGGCGGATGAAAGGAGAAAATATATGGAAATGCCCTATCAACTGGAAGTTTTATGGTGCCGCACCTTTCAGAGCGTGCTGAAGATTGGCAACTACTTTATGGGTTACCGGATGCCCAAATACTTGGAAGGCCCCGGCAAGATTAAAGAATTGGGCGCATTCCTGAAGGAAAAGGGTATCAATGATGTGCTGGTGGTCACCGGCTCCGGCATGGTGCGCCGCGGTCAGGTGCAGCCCATGCTGGATGGTTTCGATGAAAACGGCATCCGCTACACCGTCCAGACCTACGACACCACC
Source organism: Oscillospiraceae bacterium (assembly GCA_017537045.1). Next base: position 4,945 of record JAFYLN010000143.1, read on the forward strand.
GACCCCACCTCCGACGATGTGGAGCTGGGTTATAAGACCTATAAAGAGCATGGCTGTAAATCTATCGTGGCCATCGGCGGCGGCAGCCGCATCGACTGCGCCAAGGGTATCGCAGCCAAGGTCGTGCATCCGCGCAAGACGGTTGCCCAGCTGCAGGGACTTCTCAAAGTCCACTGGCCGATTCCTCCCTTTGTGGCCATCCCCACCACCTCCGGTGCCGGTTCCGAAACCACCGTGGCAGCGGTCATTACCGATTCTGCCACCCATCGGAAGGCTGCCATCAACGACCCGTTCCTGATCCCCAAGTACGCAGTCCTTGACCCGGAGCTGACGGTTGGACTGCCTCCTTATACCACGGCTACTACCGGCATGGACGCACTGGCTCATGCGGTGGAAGCCTACACCAATAAGACCTATAACACCAAGCTGGAGAACAAGCTGGCAAAAGAAGCCGTCAAGCTGATCCACGACAATATTCTGGTTGCCTTTGAGGATGGCTCCAATCTGGAAGCCCGTCAGAATATGCAGCGTGGTGCATTCTATGCAGGCCGCGCCTTTACCCGTGGCTGTGTCGGTTATGTCCATGCCATCGGCCACACGCTGGGTGGCCTGTACGGCGTTGCCCATGGCCTTGCCATGGCGGTACTGCTGCCCCATGTGATGAAGGAATTCGGTTCCTCCGCCCATAAGCGGCTGGCAGAGCTGGCGGATGTCTGCGGTATCAGCGGCAGAAACGATGCGGAAAAAGCCAATGCCTTCATCCGCTGGATTGAAGAAACCAATGCAAAGATGGGTCTGCCCGACAAGTTCGACGTGGTGCAGGATAAGGACATCGACCAAATGATCACCTGGGCCAAGAAAGAGGCCAATCCCTTGTACCCTGTTCCCACCATTTGGGGCAGAAAGGATTTCAGGCGCTTGATTGAGTCCATCCGCAAGTAAAATCTGAAATCATGGAAACCCACAGCTGTTCCTGTTGCGCAGGAGTGGCTGTGGGTTTCTGAATTTTTAGATAAATATAGAAAATGGTGCAACCATGTGATATACTCATGTTATCAATAACCGGGAGAGATAAATATGACAAGAATACTATTCATATGCCACGGAAAGATTTGAGTCATGGACGATATGCCAATCTGTGCCACATTATACGACGGTTTGCAAGGTGTTTAACCTAGTTGTGCTACTAACGTACAACTTTTGAAGAAAATCACAATTTAGCCCCCAACATGACATGAAATATCACAGCCGCCTCCGTGATGAGGGCGGCTATACTTTTGCATTGTTCATTTGCGGTAATCTTTTCGGATCCTGTTATTGTTCTCGCGAGAAACGTGGTTTGCACACATTCAAAAGTAGGGATAATCTAGACTTAAGTGATCTGATGTTGCTGGATGAGTCATGCTCTGCATTGTCAATCTCATTGAGCATCATGGAAAGCTGAATTGCTAATGATTCACTTTGGGTAACATCACCTTTACTGCAGGTGTAAAGTTTGTAGACCTGCTCTAGATATGTTTTAGCCGAATCATAGATAATCTGCCCTTTATCGGATAAAGTCTCATAAGCACCGCCGTCAAATTGTATTCATTATGTCGATGATGCCGAATCGATGATTGGACTCGTATTTTTCTATACCCTGTTTCGGAGAGAAGAGGACGGCTACTTATATCTGCAAGACCATGGCGGATGTAGGATCGAAAGATCTGATGGTAGTTGCCACTGTGTTTCTCTGGATGCATTAATGGGTTGAATGATATGAACGCAAACAAAATGCTGCTTCTGGAACCGGGAGCGGCATTCTTTTGGATTAAAGGATATGTTTGCAATTATCCCATGCATTATCTGTCAACGTCCATTCCTTGTAGTAAGTGTTGCCGTGGATGTGAGTGGTCATGTCCGCAAAGGTGGTGTGCAGGTGCGCGGCCAATTCCTCACGGAATTCCTTGCTACTTTTTGCGTACCCATTATTATTCTCGCTACACCATTGCAGATACGCCTTGTGGATTTTGCCTGTGGTGATGGTGCTGCCGCTGATCGTACCATTGAGCCAATGACACATACATTCTTCGAAGAAGGAAATGACCGTGCTGTTGGTTGCCTGATATTGCTCCCGGGCAGCGTTGACGGACTCTGGCTCAGAGAATTTATATCCGTTGGTGATTACGGACTGCAGTGCCTTTACGCATTTCTGCACGATACCTTCCCGCTCAGCATACATCTTATCCAGCAGCTGCTTATCCTGTTTTTCGGGAGGAATGACGTTGGGGCAATAAACGGGGACGATACGACTATACAACCATGTACCCTTATCACCGCTAAAGCGTGGAAGCCTATTTGTGCAGAATCAGAGAATACCTGTAAACGTCGCAGAAAAAGCTTGCTGACCCTTGAATTCCATGTGCACATCATCGCCTCCGGTCAGCTTTTTGAAGACCTTCAGTTCGTCCACGGACAGGAAAGACATGTCACTGGAACCAGCAAGACGCTTACCGTAAAGTGAGCCTGTTCTAAAACGAGCCTCGATCTCTGACAAATCCATGCCGATGTAGTTGTTTTTGCCCAGCAACCGTGCCGTCAAGCTTTTTAGCTGCGACTTGCCTGTATTACCATCACCAACAAGGAACAGTGCTTTTTTGGTGCGCCACCCCTTTACATTGGAGATGGCGACTCCCATTACCTCTAAAAGTAGCTGTTTGACTTCGGGATCTCCGTCGGTCAGAGTATCCAGGAACTGATCGAAGACGGGGGTGGAGACTTCCTGATCCGACCATTTGCAAGGGATTTGAATCGTGGAAAGAACCTTGGGTGAGTGCGGCAACAGCTTTACGGTATCACCGGACACCCTCAGAAGTCCGTTCTGGAAGTTGATTAGATCCTCGTTTACGTTGAGATTATCCTGCGATAGATAATCCAGATCCGAAAGAATCAGCTGGGCCACTTCCTTAACCACGGACATTTTTACGAGAGATTCATTATAATCTGCGGTGAACTGCTTAATGGCACCGTAGAGCATATTTTGGTCATAAAGGGTATATACCCCATCCTTGTAGACGTACTTCAAGATACCCTGAGTGGCGCTGTCACGGACCAGATCGATGTCCAGAAAAAATATCCCCTTGGGAATTCTGAATCCGATCCCGTCCGACTTTCTTTTTGCTACTGATTGCTGCGCTTCATCGAATGTTACCCAATGATCCGCGTAATTTTCACTGGTACCGCACAACTCGCCGCTAGATGCAATCGGGATCATTGACATCTGTGTGCCCCGTGGTCGCTTTTTCCATAGTATCCAGATAGGCATTTCTTTGATTTCATCCATTGTTTTCTTCATATTCCTTTTCCTCTTTCATAATTTTGTTGATGCTCTAAAATGGGATCCCATATGCATTATAGAAGAAATTATGAAAGGGGGTGGGACAGCAAAAAACGGTATCCGGCAGTTTAACGAATCTGCCAGATACCGTTTATTTAATAATACCGATATGCGAAGCGTGCAGGATCTACTCGCTGTTTAAGGAACTAATGCTTTAAAGGGGGTGCCGGGTTGAATCACCTTGAATCAATGTCGGAGCAACAGTGACCCATTTGTTTTCTATATCAGTTCCTTGAATTTGACTAAGCAGGATATCGACAGCCTTTTGCACCAGAAGGTCGCTGTCAAAGCGGATACCTGTCAAGGAAATGGCACACGCTTTTTGGGGCAGATAACAGTCACCGGCCACGATCGAGAGATCTTGAGGCACGTTGATTCCGTTTTCAATGGCTGCATTGTAAATGCCCAATGCGGACAGAGCATTCACGGTGATAACTGCATCATATTCAAATGAGCATTGCATCATTTGGGAGAAAGTGGTGTATGCACCCTGATAATCGGGCTTATCCAGAGAGATGTGATCTTCGTCAGAGAAAGACAAATTGTTTACACGGAGAATATCCCGAATGCCTTGACGACGCAGCGAATTGGAGACAATGCTCTTGTCACCGCTTACCAGACAAATCCGTCGGCAGCCGGATGCCAGCAACTCATTTACAACCAGACGCATGGACTGCAAATAGTCATTGATACAAACAGGACCTTCGACCTGACGGTAGTAACCGCCAATATAGACAAAGGGGATTTTGTAGCTTTTCAGCAGATTCACATAGCTGGGATCTTCGTTATGCTTAATGGAAGGGTAGAGGATCACACCTTCCACACGAAATGCGATAAACTGCTTGATCATTTCACTCTCGTAGGAAGCATCACTGCGGCTGGTAGCAACGATGAGATGATAACCTTTTTCTCGCAGCAGTGTTTCCACGCTTTCCACTAATCCGGCGTAGTTTGTGTTGGAAATGTTCGGGATGATCATACCGATCAAACCGCTTTTCTTCATTGCCAGCGATTGTGCGTTCTGAGAGGGGATATATCCATGCTCCTGCGCTAATTGCTGAATGTAGTCTCGTGTTGCGGCTTTCACACCAGGACGATTATTCATAGCCAGAGATGCGGTAGCTTCGGAGACACCTGCAATCTGGGCAAGCTGTTTCAATGAAATACTGATGATGGTTCACCGCCTAACGTTATTTGTTTCTTTACCGAATTTTTACATATTTAAAGTATAATACAAAGCGCTTAAGAAATCAATTATGATAAGAAAAAAGCGGTTGTGTAATATGTACAATTTTTGAAGGAAAAATTTGTGATGCAAAACGTGAAATACGAACTTGTAAAGCGCTTTAAATTGTGCTAATATACATTTAACAGAAATTTCAAGCGCTTTAAAGGAGGTAAACGCATGGATAAATGGTGGATGCATGCGGTTGTGTATCAGATATACCCCAAGAGTTTTAATGATACCAACGGTGACGGCATCGGCGATATCCAGGGCATTATCGAGAAACTGGATTACATCAAGGAGTTGGGCGCAGATACCCTGTGGCTGAATCCGATCTATGTTTCTCCTGATGTTGATAATGGATATGACATTGCTGATTACTATCAGATTAATCCCCAGTACGGCACACTGGAAGATTTCAAGGAACTGCTGGATAAGGTTCATGAAAAGGGTATGCGCCTGATTATGGATATGGTGCTGAATCACACTTCTGATGAGCACGAATGGTTCAAGCAGTCCAGATCTTCCAAGGACAATCCCTACAGAGATTATTATTACTGGCGTCCCGGCAAGAATGGCAAGGAGCCCAACAACTGGGGCAACTACTTCTACGAAGGTTCCGCATGGGAATATGACGAGACAACCCAGGAATATTACCTGCACAATTATTCCTACAAGATGCCTGACCTGAACTGGGAAAACCCCAAGGTCTTCCGCGATATGTGCGACATGATGAAGTGGTGGCTGGATCTTGGCATTGACGGCTTCCGTATGGACGCGGTTAACCGTCTGCAGAAGCCCGCAGGCCTGCCGGATTCCCCCAACCCCCCCACTCCTCCGGTTGGCATCCATGGTTATGTTGTTGACCGCACCATGTGCGCAAACCAGCCCGGTATTCATGAACTGCTGCACCGCATCAATGAAGAAGTGTGGAGTAAGTATGATATTCTGGTCGTTGGTGAAACGGGCAATGTCGATTCCACAATTGCACCTTCCTATGTTTGCAGAGATAACCCTCAGATCGATATGGTCTTCCATTTCGAACTGGCGAAGAATCCTGTCCTGCCCACTGTTGAGGACGTTAAGGATGTACAGAAGCGCTGGTATGAGGTCAAGAAGGCCAATGGCTGGATCAGTCAGTATCTGAGCAATCACGATACCCCCCGTCAGGTCAGCCGTTTTGCAAATGATCAGGAATACAGATACGAATCTGCTACGATGCTGGCATCTCTGATTCACACTTGGCCTGGCACTCCCTATATTTACCAGGGTGAAGAAATTGGTATGGTTAACGTGGACTTCCCCTCTATCGAGTACTACGATGAGAAGTACACCGTTGGTAAGTATCAGACTATGGTGGAAGCTGGCAAGGATCCCAAGGAAGCTCTGGATTCTCTGAAGTTGATGAGCCGCGACAATGCTCGTACTCCCATGCAGTGGGATGATGGTGAACAGGCAGGCTTTACCACCGGAAAGCCCTGGATTAACGTCAACCCTCGTTACACTGAGGTGAATGCGAAGAAGGATCTGTCTTCTGAACGTTCTGTGTACAAGTTCTATCAGACGCTGATTCAGATGCGTAAGGAAAGCAACCTCTTGACCCATGGTGATTACGTACCTCTGGAAAGCAGCGATCGCAATATCATCTCTCACCAGAGAAATCTGAATGGTGAGACTCTGACTGTGATTGCGAACTACTCCGGCGAAACTATCCAGATTGCACCTGCTCATAACATCGGCGAGTGTGTGCTGCACAACTACGCAGAAATCAGCGAAACCGAACTGAAGCCTTATGAAACCCGGCTGTACTTAAGCCGTAAATAATGTGTTCTAATCGTGAAAAAACGATAGAAATAAATTACAGGAGGAAATATCTATGAAAAAGTCTTTGGCACTTATCCTTGCAGTTGTTATGATGTTTGGCATCATGGCTGGCTGCGCAAAGTCTGAAAGCACTCCCACTGAGCCCGCTCCCGTGGCCACCGTGCCCGCTGGCGACCTGACCCCCACCGTGGCAGTTGATGAGACCACTTCCTATAAGGAAGCTATCACCATCGCAACCACCGGCGATATGCCTTCCGCATTTGTTTACGGCAACTCCAGCACCCAGACCTCTCTGACTACTAACTCCACCCACGAAGGCCTGGTTGTGAAGCATCCCGACGGCTCCGCAGATCCTCTGCTGGCTACCGAGTGGACCTACAATGACGACTCCACCGTTTGGACCTTCAAGCTGCGTGACGATGTCAAGTTCCACAACGGCGCTGCTTTTACTTCCGAAGACGTTAAGTTTACCTACGAGTACTGCGCTACCACCGAGAACGATGGTGTTCAGTGGCCCATTCAGGGTGTTGACCTGATCGAGTCCATCGAGACCCCCGACGCACAGACTGTTGTCTTCAACCTGAAGGCTGCTACTCCCGACTGGCTGCTGTACGCTGCTCAGAAGTTGGTCTCCAAGACTGCTGTTGAAGAACTGGGCGGTGAGCAGGGTGGCCGTATCGGCACTGGCCCCTACATGCACAAGTCTCAGGAAACCGGTGTTAACTGGGTTATCGAGAGAAACGACAACTACTGGGGAGAACTGCCTGTCACCAAGCAGATCACCTTCGTTGTCATCACTGACGCAAGCTCCCGTGCTCTGACCCTGAAGTCTGGCGACGTTGACGCAATCTTCGACGCAAACGCATCCGACATCGTTAACTTCATGGCAGACAGCAACTACAATGTCTTCAAGGCAGAAAACTCCGCAAACGTCTACGTTGGCCTGAACTGTGCTAACGGCAGCATCTGCGAAGATCCCATTGTCCGTCAGGCTATTGCAATGTCCATCAACAGAGACGACGTTGTCAACGCTTGCTACGAGAACGGTGCTTGCGCAGTTCCTTCCTACAACATCATCAACAACGTTACCACCGGTTATGCTGATGTTGACTACTACGAGTACGATCCTCAGGGCGCAGCAAAGCTGCTGGCTGACAACGGCTACACCAATGTTACCCTGAACCTGATTGTCTTTGCTAAGTACAAGAGCGTTGCTGAAATTGTTCAGGCTGACCTGAGCATGGCTGGTATCACTGTTAACATCGAAGAGTATGCACAGTCCGGCTTCACCAGCAACCTGAAGAAGGATCCTACCAAGTTCGATATGTACATCAACGCTACCTCCTCCACCGGTGGTGTCCTGAACATCATGACCAGATACTTCTCCCCCACTGCTAACGCTGCAGCTATGTGGTACGAGGATGCTGAGTTCAACGCAGCTCTGGAAGAGGCATACAAGAGCACCACTTACGAAGGCCTGGTTGCTTCCTACGCTGGCCTGCAGCAGCATCTGGCTGAGACCGTTCCTGCTGTGCCTCTGGCTCAGACTTACCAGTGGTGCATCGGCACCAAGAACTTCGGCGGTGTTGATCTGGGCACACAGACCTACGAAGTTTGCTTCACCAACGCATACGTTGTTGAATAATTTCTGAAAATCGTTCGGGCTGCTTATCTTCCTTTTCGGGCGATAAGCAGCCCGACAATGCCTTTTGAGCGGTTATTAAGGAGCGCATATGATCAAATATATTTTAAAAAGACTTTTGCTGATCATTCCTGTAATCCTGTTTGTTTCTTTCGTTGTCTTCTCCGTCATGTCTTTGGCTCCCGGTGACCCCGCAGTTACCGCACTGGGTGATGAAGCTACGCCTGAACAGCTGGAATATTACCGTGAAACCCACGGAATGAATGATCCGTTGCCGATTCGTTATATCAGATACATTTCCGGCATTCTCAGAGGAGATCTGGGTACCAGCCTTTACAATGGTGAAGATGTTTGGGATCTGTTCTTCTCTAAGTTTAATTACACACTTCAGCTGGCTGGCGCATCTATTTTTGTTACGGTTGTATTGTCAATTCCTCTGGGTATTTTGGCAGCTACAAAACAAGGCACAATGATTGACGCAACGGCCTCCAGCTTTTCCTTTATCGGTCTGGCAATGCCGAACTTCTGGGTCGGTCTGCTGCTGATGATCCTTTTCTCTGTCAATCTGCATTGGCTGCCTGCTACCGGCGCATCCGATGGCTTTAAGAGTATTATTCTTCCCGCAATTACCTGCGGTACCGGTAATATGGCTGCGCTGACCAGAACTACCCGCAGTGCTATGCTGGATACTCTGAGCCAGGATTATCTGCGCACTGCCCGTTCCAAGGGCGCTATCGAGCGAATTGTCATCTGGAAGCACGCCCTTCGGAATGCAGCAATTCCGATTATGACACAGATCGGCAATCAGGCTGCAGCACTGGTTGGCGGCGCACTGGTCACGGAGCGTGTCTTCTCCTGGCCCGGTGTTGGCAACTATCTTGTTACGGCAATTCAGCAGGGTGACTTTGAGGTCGTAACCGGCTTTGTTATCATGATCGCTATTGCGGTTTCTATTGTCCTCCTGATTGTTGATATTATTTATGCCTACATGGATCCTCGTGTTAAGGCACAGTACACCAAGGGATGAGGTGAGAATTGTGACAAAGAAAGTTAATAATAACGAAAGCGTAAAGGAAAACCGCGCCCTTGAGATTTGGAAGCAGTTCTGCCGAAACAAAGGTGCGGTAATTGGCCTGATTGTTACAATCGCTCTGATCCTTGTTTCACTGTTTTCCAATGTGATTTGGGACTACGATACTGATGTTATCGGTATCAACATTCCGGACCGACTGATGGAGCCTTGTCTGGAACATCCTTTTGGTACCGACCAGTATGGCCGTGATATGCTGGCTCGTGTGGGTTACGGCACCCGTTACTCCCTGATTATCGGTCTTTCCTCCACTGCGATTGCACTACTGCTGGGTCTGCCCATCGGTGCAGCCGCCGGTTATCTGGGCGGAAGATTTGACGACCTCTTTATGCGTGTTGTCGACGCCATTACTATCATCCCCAGTATTTTGCTGACAGTTATTCTGGTTAGTATCCTGGGCACCAGCCTTGTGAACCTGATTCTTGCACTGTCCATCAGTTCTATTCCCATTCTGGCTAGAATTGCACGTGCGTCTGTTCTAACAGTGCGCAACAATGAATACGTGGAGTCTGCAAGAGCAATCGGCGGCAACGGTTTCTATATCGTTATGACCCAGATCCTGCCCAACTGCTTCTCTCCCATTCTGGTTCAGGCAACTCTGCGTATGGGCAATACCATTATGGCAGCATCTGGTCTGAGCTATATCGGTCTGGGTGTTCCTGTTCCTACTCCCGAGTGGGGTGCACTGCTGAACGCATCCAAGGACTTTATTCTGGATAAGCCCTATCTGTGCCTCTTCCCCGGTCTGGCAATCATGATTACCGTTATGGCAGTCAATCTGGTTGGTGACGGTCTGCGTGATGCACTGGATCCCAAGCTGAAGCGGTAAGGAGGTTTTATCATGGTATTTTTCAAGAAAAACAATGTGAAAGTAATCCACCGCGAAGAAAGTGAAAACGCTGTAGAAGTACGCAATCTGGTGGTTGAATATCAGACCTCTAAAGAAACTGTTCAGGCTGTTAACGGTATTGATCTGACGCTGAAGCGCAAGCATACACTGGGTCTGGTTGGTGAAACTGGTGCAGGTAAGACCACCGCAATGCTGGCACTGATGGGTCTGGTTCCCAATCCTCCCGGCGTTGTTGTGGATGGAGATATTAAAGTCAATGGCATTGATATGCGTAATCTGACTCCTGAACAGCTGAGTCAGGTGCGCGGTAATGAAATTGCAATGATTTTCCAGGATCCCATGACTTCTCTGAACCCCGTTCTGACTGTTGGTGAGCAGATTCAGGAAAGTATCCTCTTCCATGAGAATATCAGCAAAAATGAAGCTTGGGAAAAGGCAAAGCAGGTGCTTGCCACAGTTGGTATTGACCCCAATCGTGCAGGTGAATATCCCCATCAGTTCTCTGGCGGTATGCGTCAGCGTGTTGGTATCGCAATTGCACTGGCTTGCCATCCTTCTGTTTTGATTGCGGACGAACCTACTACCGCACTGGACGTGACCATTCAGGCACAGGTTCTGAAGCTCATGAGACAGCTTCGTGAAGAGTACGAGACTTCCATGATTCTGATTACCCACGATCTGGGGGTTGTTGCGGAAGTTTGTGATGAAGTTGCTGTTATGTATGGTGGCCGTATTGTCGAATCCGGCACACTGGAAGATATTTTTGATCATACAAAGCATCCCTATACAGAGGGCCTGTTCAACTCTCTGCCTAACATTAATAGTCGCGTTCACAAGCTGACTCCCATTTCTGGCTTGATGCCCGATCCTGCTCATCTGCCTGCGGGATGTACCTTTGCGGAGCGCTGCCCCTATGCTACTGAGAAGTGCTTTGCTCAGCAGCCCCAGACATTCCAGATGAGCGATACCCACAAGGTCAGCTGTGCTCGTTATGATGAGCCCGAATTCCAGATTAAGAGAGGACACTGATATGGCTGAAACAATCCTCGAAGTTAAAAATTTGAAAAAATACTTCAAGTCTCCCAAGGGAACGGTTCACGCTGTTGATGGTTTGAACCTGACCATTGAAAAGGGCAAGACTCTGGGTATCGTCGGTGAATCCGGTTGTGGTAAGTCCACCACTGGTCGTGTTATCCTCAAGCTGATTGAAGCAACAGAAGGCACCGTTCTTTTTGAGGGCAAGGATGTTACCAAGGCAACCCCTAAGGAGATGAAGCTTCTGCGTAAGGATATGCAGATGATCTTTCAGGATCCCTTCTCTTCTCTGAACCCCAGAAAGACTGTCAGCCAGCTGATTGCGGAGCCCATCCGTCTGAACAAGCTGATTACCGGAAAGAACAAAGAAGAACTGATTGAAGCTCGTGTTCTGGAACTGATGGATACGGTTGGTCTGGCAAGAAGACTGTATAACACCTACCCCCATGAGCTGGACGGTGGCAGACGTCAGCGAATTGGCATTGCCCGTGCGCTGGCCATGAACCCCAAGTTCATCGTATGTGATGAGCCTGTTTCGGCACTGGACGTTTCTATTCAGGCACAGATCCTGAATCTGCTGAAGGAACTGCAGGAAAAGATGGGCCTGACCTATGTTTTCATCACACACAACTTGTCTGTCGTCAACCACTTTGCAGATGACATTGCGGTTATGTATCTGGGATCTCTGGTTGAGAAAGCTCCTGTTCAGGAACTCTTTGAAAATCCCATTCACCCCTATACAAAGGCACTGCTTTCCGCAATTCCTGTTCCTGATATTCATCATGAAAAGAACGAGACAACAATCATGGGTGAAATTACATCCCCGATTAATCTGCCTCCTCAGTGCCGTTTCTGCAAGCGTTGCCCCAAGGCTACAGAAAAGTGCATGACTGCGAATGTGCCCGAACTGGTCGAGGTAAAACCCGGTCATTTTGTTGCATGCCATTTGCTGGATGAGTAATAGTTCTGAAGGAGTACATATGGATTATGCAAAAGAATCTCTGCGCCTGCATGGCGAGTGGAAGGGCAAGATCGAGGTCGTTGCGACAGTTCCCGTTGCAACCAAGGATGACCTGTCCCTGGCTTATACCCCCGGTGTTGCCCAGCCTTGTATCGAGATCAACAAGGATGTCAACAAGTCC
>JAFYLN010000017.1 GCA_017537045.1 Oscillospiraceae bacterium
CTACTTTTTTGACACCCTGAAAACAGCATTTTTGAGCGATTTTCGCTCAAAAATGCATTGATTTTAACGTGCAGGGGGCCCTTTGCCCCCTACACACGCCCCCGCTACTCTATCTCGTAAGTTGGCAGCATAGTTTTTTTACAGGCTGAAAGCCCATAGCAGAATTTTCTGCTATGGGCTTTAATAGTGGCGAGGGGGTTAATTTGCCCTCTCAATGCGCCTGCTGCCTTTAGCCGGTGTGATAAGCATGGGCACCTTTTCGTAAATGACGGTGGAGGTATCAAGGCCGTACCACTGGGCTTTTGAACCGGCTATGGTGCGGATGGCGTATTTGCTGTTCATAATGAATTCGTCAAAAGAAGAGAGCTCGCTCTTTGTGGGGATGGATTTGTGAATGATGCAGAACTTGAAGCTGCCAACGCCGGATTTTTCATAGATGGAATAGCGCTTATCCTGCAAGGGCAGTTCGCCGCTTGCCTGCAAATCGCTAACGATTTGGCGCAGATATACGTTGATGCGCTGGCTGCACTGGAAACCGAGATTCAGACGAATGCGGAAAATGCAGTCGCTGCCGTAGGTTTCAACCTCGTAGTTCATGGTGTCGGGGTCATCCAGCACATTAACGCTTACAAACCAATAGGCCTGAGCTCGTTTGGGGTCTTTATCCAGTATGGAGTAAAGAATATCTCTGTCGATATGGTCAATGTCCTTGCCGTTATCCAAATAAACAAGGTTGTGGGATGTGAGGCCTATATCCTTATCCTTGCTAAGGGCTTTCAGGGATTCAACATGGTCGCGCATTTTAAGCTCGGTTCTGTATTTCTGCTCCACCTGAGTGCCGCGATACCAGATAATCATAAGAGAGAGGATTATCAGAGTAAGCAGAGCGGAGAAATAACCGCCGTGCATGAATTTGCCGAGGCTGGAAACGAAGAATACAATTTCAATCAAACCAAAGACTATGAGCACCAGCCATGCAAATACCGGCTTTTTGCGAAGATCTTTCAGATATACAAAAAGCAATACAGTGGTCAGCAGCATAGCCACGGTTATAGCCATGCCGTAGGCAGTTTCAATGCGGTGGCCGGAGCGGAATATAAGCACAACAAGGCTGCATCCCACCCAGAGAATGGTATTGACAGAGCCGATGTAGAGCTGTCCCTTGGTGTCGGAGGGATAGCGGATTTCCAGATGGGGGAGCAAGTCAAGCAAAATGGCCTCGGATACCAGCGTGTAGGAGCCGGTGATGAGAGCCTGAGAGGCGATGATGGCGGCCATGGTGCTGAGGATAACCGCAATGGGACGCAGTATGCCGGGGAGCATCTCGAAGAAGGGGTTAAGGTCGGCAACGGTCTGCAAAGCGGAGTTATTAATGTTGTTGATAATCCATGCGCCCTGCCCAAGATAGTTGAGAATGAGGCAGCCCTTAACAAAGGGCCAGCTGCGGTAGATGTTGTCCCTTCCAACATGGCCCATGTCGGAATAAAGTGCCTCTGCGCCGGTGGTGGCAAGAAATACGCTGCCGAGAATCATAAGTCCGGCCTTGTTATAGGGGGAGAAGAGCACTTCTATGGCGTAAACGGGGTTGAATGCCTTCAGCACGGCGGGATATTTCAAAATAAGCGCCGCGCCGGTAACGCCGAGGAAAGAAAACCAAAGGAGCATGCAGGGGCCGAAGGCCTTGCCTATCTTGCTTGTTCCGGCCTTCTGCACGGCAAAGAGAACGAAAATAATAAGCAATGTGATGATAACAACCTTGCCTTGGCCTGCGCCAAGGAAGCGGTCCATGCTTTCGATGCTTCGCAGGCCTTCAACAGCCGTGGTAACAGTAACGGCTGGGGTCAGTACGCCGTCGGCAAGCAATGCCGCGCCGCCAATCATGGCAGGGATGATAAGCCATTTGCCGTAGGTCTTTACAAGGGAGAACAGGGCGAAAATGCCGCCTTCCCCGTGGTTATCGGCTTTGAGAGCAATGAGAATGAACTTAACGGTGGTCAGAAGTGTAACTGTCCAGATAACAAGGGAGAGGGCGCCTATAATGAAGCGCTCGTCAACCTGAGCTATACCGCCGTTTCCTGCAACAATGCTCTTCATAACGTACAAGGGCGAAGTGCCGATGTCGCCATATACAATGCCGATTGTTACAAGAAACAAGGCAAATTTAATGCCTTTTCTTTTTTGCGTGTTTTCGTGAATGTGACCCATGATTTTTGTCGCCTTTCTGAAATTGGTCTCAAAAAAACAAAAAGCTGCTTTCTTTCAAAAGCAGCACAATGAACGCACCAAAACATGCTTTGCCCAATGGCAAAGCATTTATTTTCCTTCTTGTGCTGACGAGATTAGCTGTCGGGTTCGGAAAAGAAGGTCTCCTACCGCCAAAAGGCGGATGCACCCCCAAAATTGGTTCTCCCGCTACCGCAAAACGGTATTAAGCATTTTTGTTTTTTATATTTATACCACATTAATGGAAATATTTCAATAAGATGTTTCGGGGGGCAAAAGAAAAGCCCATAGCAGAATTTTCTGCTATGGGCCGGGATGAAAGCGGAACTGCTTGTTATAACAGGTATGCGTTTATCTTCCGCTGATCTGACGGCGGCAATAGATACGGCTTCCGAGGAATGTCAGCAGCGATGCGACGACAACGTAGATCAAAGGAACGATTTGATATGAGGTGAAGTGCATTCCAAACATAGAAATCAAACGGCTATCAAAGGTGTTCCACATGGACAGAAAACAGGTAGGAAGATAATCCCATAACTGTCCCAATATGCGATACTGTGCCGGTATCTGAATAATCATTCCTGCAAGGATCATGCCGGTGGTAACTGACATTGCGGCAATACTGCTACTAAAAAGCTCGGACAAAAGCATGACGAATACGCTGATAAAAATCGCAGTCACAATCAGACATCCGTATGCAACAAGACATGCTTGTCCTATAGTGATATTGCCAGCGTAGCCGGTATAAAATAGCTGTATTGCGGCATCAAAACCCTCCGAACCGTATACCCGCAGACTCAGCACCCAGGTCAGCAATGCCATAAGCAATGCACCCACACAGCCAACTGTGATTCCTGAAAGCAGCTTGACCCAATAGAGCCGTTTTTTGCCGTTCGAGGTGCATAAAACAAGCTGATCAGTTCGGTGAGTATGCTCATCGGGAAAGCTACTTGAAAGGGTGATAGCGACATAAATCAGCATCATAAAGCCTACGGTGAGAAAGGTTTCTAAGATGCATCCGTATCCTTCGTGGAACTGATATACAACAGGAGTTTCAAGACTATCTGCATGACTTTGCCAATATGAAATCTCAGCCTCAGTCAGATAGTTTTTAACAGCCGATTCTTCAAAGCGTTCTCTCATGGCAGCATATAACGCAGCTTCATCAGGAGACCACTGCCGGGCGGTTCCTTTGTCCATACCGGTCCATGACCTGATCAAATTGAAGATATCGCTGTACGGACGGGCATAGGTCTGGTATTCTTCAGTTAAAACATAGTTGGTGTCTATGGGCAAATCCTTGTAGGCGGCAATGGTTTCCTCCAGTAGAGCTTGGTCTATGGATTTGCCGCTAAGTGCTTTGCGGTATTCTTGATTGATCAGATGCTCTTCATAGTTTGTACCTACATACGTGCCGTTTACCGAATAACTGCCCATTAAAGGAAAAAGTATCGAAAAGGCAATGACCGCCATACAAACAAAAAGAGCGATCCAAACTAGCTTCTTCTGCACCAACTTTTTCAGTTCAAATCGGTACATGATAAGCAGGTTATTCATGGCTTCCCTCCTCAAATTGCGCAAGATAGAAGCTCTCTAAATCGCCCATCTGTTCGTCCCATGCTCCGTGATAAATCAGATTTCCATCTTTCATCATAAGCACCTCATCGGCAATATGCTCGATGTCGGAAACGATATGTGTGGATAGGAGTACGATACTGTCTTTACCAATCTGCCCGATAAGGTTGCGAAAACGCACTCGTTCTTTTGGATCTAGCCCTGCAGTGGGTTCGTCGAGAATCAGCAGCTTCGGGTTGTTCAGCAGTGCTTGAGCGATCCCCAGTCGCTGCTTCATACCGCCCGAAAATGTTTTAATCTTTTTGCGGCCCATGTCCTCAAGACCGACCAATTCCAGAAGTTCATTTGCTCGCCGTTTCGCTGACTTCTTGGGCAGCCCCTTCAATGCCGCCATATACAACAGAAAATCCATAGCAGTAAATTCAGGATAATAGCCAAAATCCTGAGGCAGGTACCCTAATACTGCACGATAGCCTTCTTCACGGACGTCCATACCGTCGAAAGCGATCGTACCGCCTGTAGGCTGCAGGATCCCACAGAGCATACGCATAAGGGTAGTTTTCCCAGCACCGTTGGTGCCTAAAAGGCCAAAAACTCCGCTGTGCAAACGCAGGCTGACACGGTCTACTGCGATTTTGTTTTGAAATTGCTTTGTTAGTCTGTCAATGACAAGTTCCATGTATATTCCTCCGTTTGTTTTATTGCTAAATATATCTCATGCGCCATTCCTGCGAACAGGAGAACTAATAGAATAAACCACCAGACAATGTTGGCATTTTGGTATATAAGATCTGTGATAAAATGCAGTCCGACATTAGCTCCGCCAATCAATGCTGCAA
>JAFYLN010000144.1 GCA_017537045.1 Oscillospiraceae bacterium
AGTGAATGCTCGATAAAAGCATAGCAGTAATCGAAGGCTCCGACTTTGCACGATGAAAAACGCTTTCTCAGGGAAACGCGTGTGCTCTCGTCCAGCGAACGGTAGGAGATATACGGAGGGTTTCCAATTACAAAGTCAAATCCTTCTTGAGTGTCTGCCAAAAGTGCATCTTTACAATGGATATTCCAATTAACTCCGTGAATACCATATTCAGCTGCTACTTGATCCAGATTCCTTTTTGCTTCTATGCAACAATTCTCGTCAACATCATATCCGACTATATCTTGTTCAAGTCCTCTTTTTATTACTTCATGACCAAAGTCAGAAGAAGCTATTATGTACCGACGAACGATAGCACAGAGAATGTTGCCCGATCCACATGAGTTTTCGAGCACACGTTTGCCCATTAAGTCGTTCATGTATCCAACGACATCCAGCATATATTGCGCTACATGTGCTGGAGTAAACACCTTGCATCTCTTTGCCATCCTAATTTTCTCTCCGCTGCTATGGTTTTATGATGCGTTTCGAAAAAGTCGAAGCACACACCTATCCATAATTATTGTAACACAAATACGGTACCAAAAGCTATCTATGATTGATTTTTTGTTGTATCTTATCAAAAAAGCAGATATCCACCGCGTTTACAACTCGTTTACATCCGTACCATTTACGAAGTCTGCCATCGAGTGCTATACTATAATCGAGGTGATTCAATGAAAAAGTGCATTTTGATCGTTGAAGATGATCCGTCTATTTCCCGGCTGATTGAGAGCAATCTGCTCGTTGCCGGATATGAACCTGTCTGTGCTATGGATGGTAAACAGGCTCTTGATGCAATCTCTGCACATCATTTTGATCTTGCATTGTGCGATATTATGCTGCCGGAGCTGGACGGCTTTGAGCTACTGCCGTATATGCAGGAGCGAAACATCCCCGTGATTTATGTGTCTGCCAAAGCGGATGTACAGAGCCGTGTGCAGGGCCTTCGCCTTGGCGCGGAGGACTATCTGGTCAAACCCTTCGATATTCTGGAGCTTCTTGTGCGCATGGAAAAGGTGTTAGCCCGCAGTGCTCCGGCAGAAAACAAAATTATCTATCAGGATATCACGATTGATCTGGACAGTCGATCTGTGCATAAAGCCGGGGAACTGATCTCCCTCAAGCCAATGGAATACGAACTGCTGTGTACCTTCATGAAGCATCCCGGTATGGTGCTGACCCGTGAGAAGCTGCTGCGTCAGGTGTGGGGCGATGAGTACATCGGCGAAACCCGCACAGTGGATGTGCATGTGGCAGCATTGCGTAAGAAGCTGGGACTGACCGAACAGCTTGCAACTGTGTTCAAGCTGGGATACCGTCTGGAGGTAGAGGCATGAAGCTATGGCTGAAGCAAACGCTGATTTGTCTGCTGGTGATCATGCTGGCATTCTGTGCCTGCCTGTACTTCTTCGTAGTCCAGCAGACGCAACAGATGCTGGACGATGCACAGAACAGCGCTTTGCAAAATACAAATGTCTTTTGCGAGCATCTGGCTACGCTGGATCGAACCAGCAATACCGGATACGGTACGGATGAGACCACCCTTCGTGCGCTGATCCAGTACACCTTTTCAAGCTACGCACATCTGCTGCAAAGCAAGGATTGTTCCTATTCTCTGGTGATGGATGGCACCTATCTCTATAACATCTCAGCCTATCAGCCTATGCAGCTGCTGCCGGTAGATGACCAGGTCATTACCGCCCAGCGACTGGTGGAAATAAACGGTGTTCCGCTGCTGATCACTGCAAGAAATACGACTGTCCTCAATCTTCCGATTACTGTGTATACCGTTCAGGAAGTTTCTGATACCTTCGCACGAATTGACACGCTGGCTCGCAATGCTCAGCTGGCACTGGTAGCCTGTCTGCTGCTGAGCGGTATTCTACTGCCGCTGACATTGCGCCGCACCTTGCGTCCGTTGGGAAAGCTGACGCAGGTCAGTGAGGAGATCTCTGGCGGTGAATACTCCCTGCGGTCAAAGATCAAATCGCAGGATGAAGTAGGCGAACTATCCGCGTCTTTCGACCACATGGCAGAAACAGTTGAGCAGAAGATGAGTACCAGAATTTCAATCTGGTGATCGCCCAGGACAACGGACGCCCTGTTGATCAGCGGATGATTGAGAAGGATTTCAACCAGCTCAAAACGACGGCAGGACTGCCCAATGTGGTTTTCCACTCGCTGCGTCATTCCAGCACGACCTACAAGCTCAAGCTGAATCACGGCGACCTGAAGGCCACTCAGGGCGACACCGGTCACGCCGAAGTCGATATGATTACGAGAATTTATGCACACATCCTGGATGAGGACAGAAAGATCAATGCACAAAAGTTTGAATCTTCTTTCTACTCCAACCCGGATTTGCGTAATGTGAGAGCGCCAGCAGACCCGCAGCCTACCATTGATGTGGCTCTGCTGATCCAGCAGCTGCAAAATTCTCCCGAACTTGCAAACACGCTCGCGGCCTTGTTGCCCCGGACCCGCTAATCACTCTGTTAGCAAATTGTTAGCAAAGCCCAAAAAGGCTTGGAAACGGTTCGTGTCCTGTTAGCAAATTCTCGGCTTTCAGGACGCTGGCGTCCGAGGAAACTCCAACCTCCATGACGGCATGAAAAAATGCCGCAAACCTTTGAGTTTACGGCATTTTGGCACGCCCGGCGGGGGTCGAACCCACGGCCTGTCGCTTAGGAGGCGACCGCTCTATCCTACTGAGCTACGGGCGCAAATACGTTATAACCCTCG
>JAFYLN010000145.1 GCA_017537045.1 Oscillospiraceae bacterium
CAGCTATCGCATCTTCAGAGAGATACCGCCTGTGCTCAACCACGCGTTCTTTTGCTGCAATCGCCTCTCGTAGTCCTACTAATGCGTCTTATCAGTAATATCTGGTTATCATAAAAGTACGGTAAATGCTGCTGTTTCCAGCAGCATTTACCTATAATTACTCCTGATAACAAATGTATCACCGCAGGCCACACAGCTGTTTGAGCAGTATTTCGTCGTTGACTGTGTAGCGAGTGGAATTGAGGAATTGTTTTAGTGGTGCTCCCTCCGGTATAGCAAGATCTATTGCTTGACGTTTGATTTCGGTATCAGCATGTGCATATATTAACGTAGTCTCGATATTTGCATGACCCAACCACTGGGAAATCAAAGACAAATCCACACCATTCCTGTATAATGACATGGCTAATGAGTGCCGGAACAAATGAGGATGTACATTCTCTGGAACATCAAGACACTCCTGGCGAGCCGCGACACCATATTTGCGCAACAGCCAGCGGACATTATCCTCTGTCATTCTCTTTTTTATGCCATTTCGAACTGTATAGAAGAGGTGGTCTTTGGCATAAAGTGAGCATCCTGGGTGAAAGAGCTCCATATACTGTTGTAAATGCTTCATAGTATCGGACCGCAGAGGAATAGTTCGTATTTTAGATCCTTTTCCACATACCGTTAAACTACTATGGGTGCTTGCACTGATGTCGCAAATTCGCACATCTACAAGTTCTTGAACACGGACTCCAGTACGATAGAGGAACAGCATTAGAAATGCATCTCTTTTTCCGAGGATTGTATTAACATCAGGTTGGCGCAATATCGTCTGAATGGCTTGTTCACTCATGTGCTCAACCAAGGGTTTTGGCTGTCGTGCCTTCTTAACCTTTTCAACTTCGGCAAGATGCTTGACTACTGTGATATCTTCCTGGGCTGCATACCTAAAGAAAGCTCGGATACAATGCAGCCTTTGGTTTCGCGTAGATACACTGCAGTTACGATCTTCCTCAAGGTGCTGTAAGAACTCAGAAACAACATCTCGGGTTATATCATCAAAGGTAAGTTTGTTTAATGGGATATGTTTTCGATCCTTCACAAAATCTAATAGCAGTTCCAGTGCTTTCTTATAAGAGCGTATTGTATTGGGGCTGCTCTTTCGCTCTTTTGGCAAGGAAATCATCAAGAAATCATGGACCAAGGTAAAAAGATTATTCATGGGTTCCATACAGAATCCTCCAATCCAACGGATTCGATCTGTGCCCAATCTATGGCATTGGACATGAGAATCCGTTCTGGTAATATGTGAATATAGTACAGGGTATCTCGAAAATCCTCATGCCCCATATAAGCACGCAAATACGGAAGCTGCGCGTACAAGTTCTTGCCTTCGTCTATCCAAGTTTGTAGAACGGTTGAGGCGAAGAGATGGCGAAAGTCATACGGCCGTAAACGCGGAAGTTCAGCCGATGGGACATCGGGATTTGCAAGCTCCCAGCATAGTCTTGTAAGATCCGCCAGCTGTTCGCTTGTTATTGGCCTTCCGTCTGTGTGTATGAAAAACTCTTCGGTATCTCCGCAGAATATACGACGCCTATAGTCATATTGTTTCATCAGTGCTGTCATATCCTGAGAAGCAACTACGATCCTATCCTTACTCTGTTTAGATTGATTTATGAATACCTCGCCGGTTTTGAAATTGATATCCTTACGTCTTATCTTCCGGACTTCGGGCGGTCTAAGGCCGCAGGTATATAGTAATCGAAAAATAACTCCGGCTGATTCGGCGTAAAATGGATCCCACGGCCGTTCAAGGTTATCTGCCACGGCAAAAAACGCAGTCAGTTCGTCATCTGACAGTAGATAAGGTCTAAAGTTACGCTTGTGGGTACCATAGTTTTCGGTCAAGAAATACGCATCCGGGCCGAGGAACTTCGCAAAACCGCGTATAGCACTCTGCTTATGCTGAATAGAACCATGCTGACTATTAACCTCATACTTTATCCATCCTTTAACCAATTCTGCGGTTAAAACGCATGCAGTTGGATGAAATTGAATACAGTACTGGTCAAACTTCAGTAAATGGTTCTGATGATCACGGGAAAAACCGAGAGAACATCTAAAGCCGACATACTCGTTCAGTTTTTTCGCAAAACAACTATGGAATTCACTCATTTGTGAGTCCTCCTTTCAGGAAGTCGTGAGAAGTCCAATGCACATTGCTTTAAGTGCACGCTATCCAGTGATATATACTGCTTAGTTGCTGCAATATGGGTATGGCCTAGTACCTGGGCTACTGTAGACACAGGTATCCCGGCGATTACCATGTTGGTACCAACTGCTCTTCGTAGACCGTGAATTGGGCAATTTGGGAGTCCAACCAAGCTCCGATAGTGGTTAAACTGGTTGTGCAATGAATGCGTTTGTGTAACTCTGTAGGGAGATTTGGCGGAAAGAAAAACGGTATTAAGCTCCGATGAGGGTCTTCCGTTTAGAATATAATCTTTAACAGCCTCTCCTACGTCTGTTGTCAAGGGTAAAGCAAGGTAATTACCAGTTTTGGATTGCTTTAGTCGTATTTCACCGGACACCCAATCAATGTCAGAAAAAGACAATTTACATATATCCACACACCGCAAACCGGTTACTGTTGCGAGGAGAATCATAGCAAAGTCACGTTTCCCTGTGGGGGTATTTCGGTCTATGATAGAAAGAACTGCGGCAATCTCATCGACGGGCACCGGTCTCTGGATACGCCGCATAGGTGGAGTGGAAAACGAAAGCACTGGCGTCAAATTGATTTGCGTATATCCTTTTTCGTACAAGAATTGATGCAAGTGTTTCAAACTGCGACGAATAGCATCCAAACTGGCAGGATTCAATCGATCAGCACACTCCATAATGTATTTGCGAAGAATCTCTTCAGTGACATCCATAAGAGTGTTGATATCCCGGTCCTGTAACCACCGAAAATATGTATGCGTAGCATGAGAAATATTTTTTCGCTGTGTTACAGACCAATCTTCATTACGAATTACAGCCTCACGGATATCGAAATAATATTTGCAAAGCAAGCTGGGCGTTTTCCTGTTCCCGAGCGTAACAGTACCAATTTCAGCATATTCAGATATGTAACGCATTGCGTTTATTTGGGTGTTCTTCTGAGGCTTTTGTATTTCACCTCTCTGATACCTCCCAAATACATATTCTTCATAGGCCACTGCAATATCTTTGTCATAATGTGGAGTTCCGTGATCCAAAAACCACCTATTGATGCAGTTGAATGCGATGGTTTTTGTACGCAGAGTATTCTCTGAGTATTGATTTCGCTCAAATTCCGCTAGGATGATACTCGAGCATTCTTTGATTGTTATTTGTTGCATATTATCCCTCCTAATAATAGTTGAATGTGAAATGCCTCCATTCTATTATAGTTCATAAAACAATTCACACATAAATTACAGCGCCGCTTACCAATGTGAGCAGCGCTGTAATTTTTTACAATTATTCGGAGTGCAAAGCAATAAATAATATCCCCCCACCCGGCTTGTGGAGGAAAAATGCAGATGTTATACTGGGCGCAGAATGATTCAGGAGGAACCGCTATGCTTGGCAGCTTTAATCCGTGGAAACACTATGACAATTACAGTGAGCAGATGTTTGAGGACAAATCCAGCGACCTTCCTCAGTGGCCCATCAAGCTTTGGCAGGTGCCGGAGGTTTCTCCGTATTTCCACCATGCCCATTTGCTGATCGCAGCGGATTGCAGTGCATTTGCCTGTCCGACTTTTCATGAAAAGCTATCCAAAGGCAAGGTACCGCTACTGTGTTGTCCGGCTACGGATTTTGACATTGCAACAAAGCTGGAGAAGATCTTTTCTCACAACGAG
>JAFYLN010000146.1 GCA_017537045.1 Oscillospiraceae bacterium
CTTTCCGCCGAATACGCTTCCTGCACTCTTGGCACCACCGCCCATACCGGAAACAACACGTGCGGCCATCATCATTTCCATGGCCATGCTGGAACCGGTCTGGGCAACATTTAAGCCCAACGAAGACAGATAGCTGTCAAACCGCTGGGCACAACGTAAATATGCAAGAGCGCAGAACATCCATAGGAAGATACTGCCTTTTCCTGTTGTCAGAGCGCCGCCGTTGCCAATGAAGTGGCCCATGGAGGAAGCAAAGCCTCTCAGGAACCAGACATTCATTACCAAAAGCATCAGCTGGGAGCCAACCATGCGGCACCAGGATTTGAAGACATTGTTGGTTGTTTTGGAGCCGCCCATGGAGAATGCCAGCGGTGAAGTGTAGCAAAGCACACCCACCACAATATATCTCTCTACTGTCTCCAGGAGCAATTTGAAATAATTCCAGCCTAAAGCAATCAGCAATATCAGAACCAGTATCAGACCGGCTACTGTGGAAGCGGCTACTATGGTGGTCAGACCATTGGTCAGCACTTCCTCTACACCGGCAAAGGTAAAATCTTCTCCTGTCATGGAGATATCCAGAAGTGAAGTATACGGGATCCTCGCTATTTCCAGACAGAACATAGCGATATTTTTCGCATACCCAATCAGAAGGCCGTAAATGGCGCCCCGGATAACCAGGTGCCAGGGATTCTCTGCTTCTGTGATCGGCCCTCCGAATGCCCGGAATATCTGCCACATGACAATCAGATACAGGATTGCCCAGGATGTGTACTGGAGGGTGCCATACGCTTTCGTAATGAACGGAAAGTATTCCTCCATGGCTGTCATATCTGTTCCCAGAGCCTCCAGGAACAGACCGGATACCGCATCCAGAATCGTGGATGCAATGCTCGCGATCCAATTGACGATACCCTCGAAAATCCAGTCTAAAATGGGTATCACCTCCTCGGTAAACTG
This sequence comes from Oscillospiraceae bacterium, assembly GCA_017537045.1. Next base: position 961 of record JAFYLN010000146.1, read on the forward strand.
GATTTCTGCAATGGCTTACTTAACCATTGTAGTTACCGCCCTGGATCAGGGGCTGCAGGTAGGCGACGATGAAGCCAAGAGAATTCAGAATGATCCAGGTCACAACGATTCTCTTCAGCCAGCTGGTAGCCTCATCAACCGCTCTCTGATTGCGGGAAATCATACGCACCAGCAGTGCGATGGCCGCAACAGTGACTGCCACGATGGTACTGATAGCAACGATCTGGCCATACAGATCCTTAAGGATCGTGGAGAACCTTGCCCAGATAGTACCGGTGCCAGCTGCAGTTGCCCATACAGGCTGCGTGGACATCATGGCTGCAGTCGCCATGCCTACTGCAGACCAGTAAGCGTCTTTTGCCCACTGTCTGCCTCTTGCAATGGAATTGACCATGTTTATTACCTCCTTTCCTGTTTTTTGAGACGACAAAAGGCGCTGTTTTGAAGCATTTGAAGCTCCGAAAACAGCGCCCTTGGCGAATGTCCTAGTTTGGACGATAGTATTATAACACATCTTGATTCACTAGTTGTTCCCTTTTTTGTATCCTTTTTTTCACGCTTTTGTTCCAACGAATTCCCGCATCCTTGTAGGCTTTGTATGGTGGCAATGTTGAAACACATAAGCAAGAAAAAAAGACTCGTATCACCGAACCTCAATGGGTCGATCCTACGAGTCGTATACTTATATTCCTTATGTGGCTACTCTGCTCTACAAATATTTTTGTCCCTAATATTTCTTCCTATACCAAACACTCTGTACAGCAAATTTTTATCAATGCCTAGCTCCAAATACTTTTTGCTTACTTCAGAATCTATTCTACCGTATGTAAGAAGCTGTATTAGCCGATAAAATCCCAACAAAGAAACATGTGAATAATCACATCCGCTTTCCGCAAATGCGATATATGGGAATTTCGCAGGAATCCATGAACCTGTCAAATCGCAGTAATTGTCTCGATTCACGGACCGCGTTAATCTAGGAAACCAGGAGTAATCTCCAGTAAAGCTGAGCACTATTTTGCTGGCGTTGACAAGATCATATAACTCTGACGCTGTAAGGCCAAACACGGCCTTCGTTAATGCAATATCATCTTGACCATTTACTCTTACACCATAATCGACAGAAGGCACAGCCAGAGCAAGTCCGGCTTTAATTTGTTTATATCTTTTATCTTTGTAGAACATGCTGTCTACATAATTGTCAAGATAAATACAGCCATCTGAAATACGATAAAAGTTCCGAATCTGGTCACAGATTGATCTGTTAGTGCTGTGAAGACCGTGCATGGTATTAGGAGTACGCTCCAGATTCTTGTGATGTATGATGTCGTCATTCAAACAGATGCCTGTGTACAGAAACACCTCATCTCGCTCAGATACAAATACCATGGTATCTCCATTTGAAATAGTAATTCCTGATCCTTTCTTGCCTCTGCCTGGATATTTGTCAAATAAAACTCCCAAATTATATCATTCCTTTACTTGTCCAAGATTTCTAACAAATCCAGCCATAATTCAATTTTGCTATCCGGTGTGGACCATAGTTTTATGGAAATCAGTTCAATCGCCATATTACGGTACTTATAATACCGCCTTCGAGTCAGGTTCATATCCATAATCAAATATGTGATCTTCTCTGGCTTTGGTCCTATATAGGTACGATAAATGACTTCATACAATATATCGCCATCTGTAGGCTTGTCTTTGAGTACGTTAACTGCTTGGTTCAACCTGTCGATCAGCAATCTGGATTTCTGAATTGTCCTTAGCCGATTTTCCATTTCAATATTCTCCAAACTCATTTCTGTGTCCAGCCGGTCAAGCAGTCCGTCCAAATCAGATAACGGAATATTTAGCTCCTCCCTCAATTCTTTAGGGATAGAATTCATTGCCCACATAATATCCCTGTAATGTTTAAGCAACAGCAAAGTGTTATGATATGCCTTCTTTGCGATTGCCTGTCTTCTTTCTCTGATGCTGGTATCCGGAATCTGTGGATCACA
>JAFYLN010000147.1 GCA_017537045.1 Oscillospiraceae bacterium
AATGTCTTTGGAGCGCAGATCCTCGACTACCATGTTGAGCAGCTTTCCAGCTATACCCTGACAGCGATGGCTTTCCTCCGTGTACACGGCGCAGACATTGGGGGTCAGATCAGGTCTGTCGTGGAAGTCGTTTTCGATCACACCCAGGCCGCCAACGATTCTCTCGCCATCCAGACAGAGAAACCATCCCAGCTCGGTTTCCTGTTTCAGGTAAGCTTCCATGCATTCCAGATAGGCTTCCTTGGGAACGCCCCACTTGCTGTTGAACCACGCTGCAGCCTTATCCATCAGCTCCGGTTTTTCCCGCAAAGTAATGTACTGATATTTCTCCATCTGTATAACCTTCCTTTTTGAGTTTCCTTTATGCTACCATAGATACGCAGATTATGCCATCCCCCATCATTTTTCTGAAATGTTAATTTCCGTTGCGAGATTGCAAGGGGGAATTGGTGGACTAATTCGGCTGATACAGATAGAATATTGACATTCCAAGCCAAGGAGGAACGAATATGGAATTTGGAAATAAGCTCTATGAGCTGAGAAAAGAGAAGGTTCTCTCCCAGGAAGAACTGGCAAGTCGACTGGAAGTAACCCGCCAAACTGTGTCCAAGTGGGAACTAGGTGACTCCACACCAGATCTGGACAAGCTGGTCTTGCTGGCGGAACTGTTTGAAATCTCTCTGGATGAACTGGTGCTGGATAAAGTACCAGTCACAACAAAACTTGATGAATTGGGGGCAAAAGTGATGACCAAGGAAAATAAGCAAAAAGCGAAGAAGGGGCTGAAGGTATTCGGAATCATCGCAGGTGCGGTTCTGGCAATCGATGCGATCTCCGCGATCATTTACTTCCTGTGCTGGGGATTCCCCAAATAAAGCCTAAACATTTTTCAGAAAAATCTTTGCGATTGCAAATGTCTCATGTTTGCCGTATATTATAGGGTGGAATCCCGAAAAAGGAGGATTGTGCCTTGATTCGTTATGTAATGGCTGCATAAGCGTTGGCTATGCAAGAGCAATAGAATACTGACTTTGTATAGCCGATGCTTTCCTGAGAAGCAAATTCTACAAGGAGGCAGCCGTGAGCTATATAAAAGCAGAAGAAATCCTGCCGGAGGGTTTGATCCGACAGATTCAGGAATACGCCGATGGCGTATACATCTACATCCCCCGGAAACCGGGAACTCGGCACGCCTGGGGACAGGAAACGGACTATAAAGCCGAGCTGAAAGCCCGGAATGACCGTATCCGCAGTGAGTATGCCGCAGGTGTAAGTGTGACTGCACTGAGCTGCAAATACCACTTATCTGAAAAGAGCATCCGCAGGATTCTGCAAAACCTATAAACATAGAGCCGGGAGCAATCCCGGCTCACACTTTTTTCGGAAGAAAGATTTCTGATTGACAGGAAAAATCGTAAGTGGTATATTTTTCTCATGAAGTGTCTGCATAAGCAGACCGGAAAGGAGCTTAAAAGTATGATTGTTCGTGAGGTCGCTACCGGCTAACTGAATATGGGTGCCTAAAAAGATGGGGGTTCAGGCCTCCTGATTTGGTGCGCCGTTTTTAAGTAACTTTCGTAATATATGGTAACCGCAGGATGCAGCCATGGACGAGAGCTGCTTTGCTGCGGTATTTTTGCGCCCATTTTCAGTTAGCGGTATGGAAAGGAGTGTTGTACTATGAGATTATTTACACATTCAAAACCACTACAACTGAATCTGGAGGAAAATCAATTTGAATAAAAACGATTACGGTATCCTGCCAAATACACAAAACCTGCCGGGTATTCCTGCCCGTGTCACCGCTGTTCATAAGGAGCGGTTCGAGATCGTCTGCGAGCATGGGATGACCCATGCTCGGCTGAAAACAAAAGAATACTATGTGGACACCCAGGATTTCCCGACCACAGGCGACTTCGTTATGATCAACTACATTCCCAACGGTGACAGTCAGATCATTACCACCCTGCCCCGGAGAACCTATTTCTCCCGCCGGGAGCCAGGGCCCATCCCCAGGGATCAGGCGGTTGCCGCCAATTTTGATTATGTGTTTATCATGCAGTCGCTGAACATGGACTTTAATCCCAAGCGGCTGGAGCGGTATCTGATTCTTGCGTGGCAATCCGGGGCAACTCCGGTGATCCTGCTGACCAAGGCAGACCTTGTAGAAGATTACTGGGAATACCTCACCCAGGTGGAGCGGGTTGCCGCAGGAGTGAACACCCATGTGGTCAGCGCCCATACCGGATACGGCTTGGAAAGGCTAAACGCCTACCTGCAGCCGGGAAAGACCGTGGTATTCCTGGATTCCTCCGGTGTGGGCAAGTCCAGTCTGGTCAATGCCCTGGCCGGGGAGGAAATCATGTCGGTGAGCGCCATCCGGGAGGATGACAGCAAGGGCCGCCACACCACCACCCACCGCCAACTCATCCGGCTGAAAAGCGGTGTGATGATCATCGATACCCCCGGTATGCGGGAACTGGGTATGTGGGATGTATCGGAAGGGCTGGGAGATGCCTTTGCTGATGTGGAACAGTTTATCGGGAAATGCCGCTTCTCAGACTGCAAGCATGAAACAGAACCCGGCTGCGCCATCAAAGCCGCCATTGCCACCGGTGAACTGGATGCTTCCCGATGGGAAAGCTACCGAAAGCTGAAAGAGGAAGCGGTTGACCGGGATGAGATGATGCGCCGGAAGAACGAATGGGCCAAAGGTGTTGCGAAATTCACGAAGCAAAGAAAGAAGGAGATCTGGTAATGGAAAGAATCATCAAATCAATGGAAGAAAAGTATCTGCTCCCCTCGCTGGAGCTGGTGGAAACCGTATTTACTGAGCACTCCGATGCGGAAGAAGGAAAACTTGTCCGCACCCTTGTGGAAGAAATCAGAAGCAAACGGTTCTACATCCCGGAATTGGAGCTGGTCATGGTGGATGGAAATGACGCGGTTATCGGTTATGTGAATTTTGCCCGGTTCCATTTGGAGGGAAAGTATGAGGATGAATTACTGCTCCTGTCCCCGGTGGCTGTGAAAACGCAGCTTCAGCGCAAACACATTTCCAAGGAGCTGATCGAATACGGCTTTGAAAGGGCAAAGGAAATGGGTTACAAGGCAGTCATCGTGGAGGGAAATCCCATGAATTACCGCAGCCGTGGCTTCGTCACCTCCGCTGACTACGGCATCACCGCCCACGAATCCGTGGGTCTGCCCGCCCCGGAATGCCTGATGGTTAAAGAACTGGTTCCCGGCGGTCTGGATGGGATCAAGGGAGTGGTTTCTTATGCTGACTACGAATGCCTTCGTTGAAACAAAGCGGCTGATCCTTCGCCGCTTCCGGGTGAGCGATTTGCAGGATCTCTATGAGTACCTCTCTGATCCAGAAGTGGTAGCCTTTGAGCCATACAAACCGCAGACCCTGGAAGAAGTCCGCGAGAATCTGGCATGGCGGATATCCACGGAGGAAATGATTGCCGTGGAGCTGAAAGAAACAGGCAAGCTGATTGGCAATGTGTATCTTGGCAGGCGGGATTTTGATTCTATAGAAATCGGGTTCGTTTTCAACGGCAAATACCAGCATCAGGGCTATGCCAGGGAAAGCTGCGAGAAGCTGATCGATCTGGCCTTTGCCGCCGGTGTACACAGGATCTATGCCGAATGTGATCCCGAAAATCAAAGCTCCTGGCGGCTGCTGGAACGGCTTGGTTTTTCCAGGGAAGCGCACCTGCGGCAAAATGTGTACTTCTGGAAGGATGCAGAAGGTAATCCGATTTGGAAGGATACCTATGTTTATGCACGCTTGAATTCATGAAAAAATATGGAGGTTATGCATGGAAGTAAGAATGAACACCCTGACTCCTGAACTGTTTCTTGCCCTGTACCAGTCCGTTGGTTGGGAACCGCCGTGTATCGAGCAGGTAAGAACCGCACTAAATAATACCATTGCAACCTTCACCTGTTACGATGGGGACCGGCCTGTGGGAATGGTCAGAGTGATCGGTGATGGTGGGATGTCTTTCTACATCAAGGATTTCGCAGTAGTCCCTGCCTATCAGGGGAAAGGCATCGGAAAACAGCTCATGATGGCATTGGAGCAATTTGTAAAAGAATGTAAGCCCTTGGATTGGGCGGTCAGTCTGGAACTGATCAGCTCCAAAGAAGCAGTCAATTTCTATAAGAAATACGGATTTGAAGAACGCCCCTGCGATTGGGACGGCTCGGGAATGTTCAAAATGATTCGGTAAGCAGCCGATCCACGCCACAAAAAACGCTTGAATTTACGAACACTTGTGCTATAATTGTGTTATCGAAAATTGAATTTGACGGAGGATACAAAAAATGAGACTTGACGGTTTCGGTTTGTTTGTGGACGATATGCCCACCATGGTTCGGTTTTACCGTGATGTTCTGGGATTTGAAATCAAAGAGGGCGAAGATGCAATCAATGTTTACCTGATCAAGGATGGTACCCTCTTTATGCTGTACGAGCGGAAGAATTTTGAGAAAATGACCAGCCGGAAGTATGAGTATCTGAAAGGCTTAAATGGTCATTTTGAGATTGCGCTGTATGTGGATACCTTCGAGGAAGTGGATGCTCAATATGAAAACGCAATTGCTAAGGGTGCCCAGTCCGTACTGGAGCCTGTCACGGAGCCTTGGGGTCAGCGAACCTGCTATATCGCAGACCCGGAAGGGAATCTGATCGAGATTGGCTCCTTCAATCGTCCCTTTGAGAGAAAAACCGATTTTAATGGTGTGGCATGATGCGAAGAATCCTTGTAACCGGTGGCACGGTTTTTGTCAGCCGTTATGTTGCTAATTACTTCGCTCAAAAAGGCGACGATGTGTATGTCCTGAACCGCAATTCCAAGCCACAGCTTCCCAATGTGACTCTGATTGAGGGTGATCGGAATGATTTGGGTGAGAAGCTGAAAGGCTATGAATTTGACGCAGTGCTGGATATCACTGCATACACCCGGGAACACGTGGAGAACCTTGTCAATGCTCTGGGTAAGTTTGGTGATTACATCATGGTTTCCTCTTCCGCTGTTTACCCAGAAACCAATCCCCAGTCTTTTACGGAAGATCAGATCTGCGGCCCCAACATCCATTGGGGTGCCTATGGCACCAACAAGTTGGCTGCGGAAGGCTATCTGCGGCAGGCAGTTCCTCATGCCTATATCCTGCGCCCTCCGTATCTGTATGGCCCCATGCAGAATGTTTACCGGGAGCCTTTTGTCTTTGAGTGCGCAGAAAGCTCGCGGAAATTCTATATCCCCGGCGATGGCAGCATGAAGATGCAGTTCTTCCATGTGGAGGATCTGTGCCGCTTTATCGAGATCCTGCTGGATAAGCACCCGAAGGAACGGATCTACAATGTAGGCAACCCCGACGCTATGACCATCTCTGAATGGGTCAAGCTCTGCTATGACGCAGTAGGCGCAGATCTGGAAACCGTAAGCGTGGAGGGACACCCCCAGCGAGCCTATTTCTGCTTCCATGATTATGACTACTATCTGGATGTGACCAAGCAGATGACTCTCATGTCGGATGTTAAGCCTCTGGCAGAGGGGTTGCGGGAATCCTACGAATTGTTCCAGCAGCACCGGGAAGGGGTCATGCGTAGACCTTACATGGAGTATATTGATGTCAACCTAAAGTAAACCTCCGGTTTCCTAAACTCTACCATCCTTCGGTTTACATTTCCTTAGCCGATTGGTATGCTGAAAATACCAAATTTGAAAAGGAGATAACGACTATGGCAAATACATCTATGGGTGAGATCATCAGCACCCTTCGTAAAAAAGGGCATGACCCAGAAGGATATTGCTGACAAGCTGGGTATTACAGATAAGGCTGTTTCCAAATGGGAGCGTGATGTTGCTTTCCCAGATACTGCAACAATTCCTAAGCTGGCTGAGATTCTC
>JAFYLN010000018.1 GCA_017537045.1 Oscillospiraceae bacterium
CCGTAGAAAGAAATCCGCATTGCTGCGCCTGCGTGAATTGTTGGAGGTGCGAGTCAATGACGAATAAGATTCCCTATGAAACCATCTACCAGGCCAAGATGGGCAACGAAGAGGCTCTTGCAGCCATTCTCAATCACTATGAGCCACAGATTGTAAAGGCATCAGTCCGTACTGTAAACCAGCCAGATGGATCTAAGCAGCGGATCGTGGATCAAGAGATCAAGGCCTACATACTGAGCGAGCTGGCCATGAAAATCATGGTCAAATACGACCTGAATAAAAAGCCGAGTAAAAGACGCCCGCCACAAAGCGGCGGCTCATCCGATTTTGATTTGACCGGCTAAATAAGAAACCACCAACCCGGGCTGAGTGATCAGCAGGGCTGGTGGTTTTTTCATACCCATTTTTACCGACACCGTGTGGTGTCCAGTCACTGAAGCAGCCAGAAAGATAGAAACTGCTTTTGCATATCATTAATCAAACTATGTAAAGGAGTTTTCGTATGGAAGAAAAGAAGCAACCCGACTTTGATGTAAAAAGTGTCTTTAAGAACGGTAAAATGCCCACCAGAGAGGAATATACCAACCTGTGGATCAAAATGATCAATCAGACAGAACGAGCAAAAGCTAAACAGTAATTTTCCTCGTTGCACTTTGGAGTGCTATTCCGTGTAATCATAACGTAATCACACGATTAAGGAGGAAAAATCATGAAGGTAGCAATATACTGCCGACTATCTGATGAAGACCGGGACAAAACATCAGCAACTGACGACAGTGCATCCATCCAAAACCAAAAAAGTATGCTCATCACATATGCAATAAATAAGGGATGGGAAATATACAGCATCTATAGTGACGATGATTATTCCGGCGCTGATAGAAACCGGCCCGAATTCAATCGACTGCTTCAAGATGCTCATGCGAGAAAATTTAACATTGTTCTTTGCAAGAGCCAATCCCGATTTACTCGTGAACTGGAACTGGTTGAGAAGTACATCCATACATTATTTCCTATGCTCGGGATACGATTTGTCAGTCTGGTAGATAGTGCTGATACGGATGACAGAGGTAATAAAAAGTCCAGACAGATCAATGCCCTCGTTAACGAGTGGTTTCTGGAAGAGTTATCTGACAATATCCGAGAAGTCTTGACAAGTCGACGGCAGCAAGGATACCACATAGGCTCTTTCGCCCCTTACGGGTATAAGAAAGACCCAAACGAAAGAGGTCATCTGATAATAGATCCAGAGGCAGCATCGGTTGTAAGGGAGATCTTTACACTTTTCCTGGATGGAAAAGGAAAACAACTTATCGCACGTACTCTCAACGAAAGAGGAATTCCCAATCCAACAGAATACAAGAGACGACACGGACAGGTTAGAAACAAAAACAAGAGCGAGAGCGGTCTTTGGTCCTATTTCTCCATTTCCAACATTCTAACCAATGAAGTATACATCGGAAACATGGTTCAGGGCAAAACCGGTGTTGTCTCTTATAAGAACCAAGATAAGATTGTATATCCTGAAGAACAATGGATCGTTGTAAAAGGAACACACGAACCTATTATCGATCATACAACATGGGACAAAGTCCAGGCATTGATTGAGAAAAAGGCAACCGGGAGTGCTCCGAGAACGGAAGGTATCTTTGCGAGGAAACTACGCTGCTTAAACTGCGGGTATCGATTGCACTCAGTAAAGAGTGGAGACAAAAGGGGATTCAAATGCGACCGACACTCATTGTCCCATGACTCCTGCATCGGTGCCTATATTTCACTTAATAAGCTTCAGCGAATCGTATTGGCACACATCAAGCATTTATCTGGAGAACTTTTAGACGAGGATTATCTGGAGCAAGGAATCGAACCTTTTCCGGATCTATCGCAAATGAAGGCAGAAATGGAAGAGGAAAAAACCGCTCTTAAGCAAAAAATAGGCTCTAAGCCATCCATGATGAAGGAGCTATACATCCAAAAACTTAGAGGTACAATCACCGAAAGTGAATATGTAGAGCAAATGCAGCGCCTTAACACCGATCATAACGAAGCTGAGGCAAGAATTACCGAAATTACTACGAATATTCTAGAAATCAATAGAACGTTAAATCTGACTTCAGATAAAAAAGCACTAATCGCCCAGTATACCGGTTGCACATCGCTCACGAAGGAAATGGTCGACACACTTATTGATTTCATTGAAGTAGGCAAAAAAGATCCTGTATCTAAAATGACGCCTGTGATTATTCATTGGAACTTCTAACAGGCTTTAATTCATAACTATCAGCAGAAGTAAGCATAGAGAGAGATAGTCTGATCCTTCTGTCAATTTGAGGGTGAGGAAATGACATACTCTAAACAATCATTATTCAGTCAAAATGATCCTTTGCTCCGTCATAAAGGAGATGGAGCTATGAAAGTAGCACTTTACTGCCGCCTGTCCGAAGAAGACAGGAACAAGGCAAACAAAACTGATGATAGCATTAGTATTCAAAACCAAAAATCGATGCTGATGCAGTACGCAGATGAGAAAGGCTGGGAGATTTACGACATTTACAGCGATGACGACTACGCCGGCGCAGATCGAAACAGGCCTGAATTCAAGAGGCTCTTAGCAGATGCACAAGCTCACAGATTTGACATTATTCTCTGCAAAACGCAGTCCCGGTTTACACGTGAACTGGAGCTGGTTGAGAAGTATATTCATGGGCTCTTTCCGATTTGGGGTATACGCTTTGTAAGTATTGTTGACAATGCAGATACCGACAATAAAGGTAATAAAAAGTCTCGCCAAATCAATGGTCTGGTAAACGAATGGTATCTTGAGGACATGTCTGAAAACATTCGAAGTGTCCTGAACAGTCGGAGAGAAAACGGATTCCACATCGGTGCTTTTGCTCCATATGGATATCAAAAGGATCCCAACTTAAAGGGACATCTGATCATTGACGAAGAGGCCGCGGAAATCGTCAGAGAAATCTTTCATTTATTCGCTAATGGGTACGGCAAGTCAGCCATTGCTCGCTTATTAAACGATAGGGGAGTGCCTAACCCGACTGAGTATAAACGAAAGAAAGGGTTTCGATATGCTCCTAGCACCCGTGCAGCCAGCCCGCTATGGAAATACCACTCTGTACAGGGTGTTCTCTCGAATGAAGTATATATAGGAAATCTTGTACAGGGCAAGATTGGCAGTGTTTCCTATAAAACGAAGCAGCTCGTAACCCGTCCAAAAGATCAGTGGATCAGGGTTGAGGGTACGCATGATCCAATCATCGATATGGAGCTATGGACCAAAGTACAAAAGAAAATTAGCACCCACTATCGAGCAAACATCCAAACCGGACAAGTACATCTGTTTACTGGCGTGGCAGTATGTGCTCATTGCGGATACAACTTGAGAACCCATAAGAATCATGAACGGTATTACCTTCAGTGTGAGACAAAATATATCTCTAAAGAGGCCTGTCCAGGTGCCTTCCTGCCGGAAGCTGAGTTGGAGCAAATTGTCATCAAGGAATTAAGAAAGCTAAATGATTCTCTTTTGGACCAGCAGAAAATGGAACGACAGGTACAATTTGAAGCCATGCAAACCGCTAAAAAGAGAACGCTGCTATTTGATCAAAAGAGATATCAAGCAAGACTTGATGAATGCAATACAGCCTTGCAGCAAATGTACTCCGATAAAGCCATGGGCCTCATCACTCCAAAAGACTTCCTTGAACTTACAAAAGGATTTCAGGAAGACAGGGATCGCTATGAGGTATTGCTTCACAACTGCACCGAAGAAATACAAGAAATTGACGCCAACCTCAGCAAAGGCGATCGGAGAACCGAGCTGCTTGATCCGTATATTCATGTTGATCACCTTACTCGTAGCATGGTCGAAACACTGATTGAACGCATTGAAGTAGGTAAGCGCGACAAGATAACTAGGTTTGTTCCCGTTACCATTTACTGGAAGTTCTAATGTCGCGCGAACCATAGCAGTCTGACATGTGGTAGCAAACCTATACTTTTGTCATTTTTTGTAATTTTTTGGAAAAAGTTAAAAATCCGAAAAACCGTTGCGGCACAACGACTTTTCGAATCGCAAAATTCGACCGAGGGAAGCGGTCACCAATATTTAATAGGCTCCTCAGCCGCCAGATCCTCTGTCAAGTCAGCTATGGGATCACCCTTTACCTGCATACTGAAGGCGCTCCAGGGTGCACCGGAGGCTGCCGTGGGGTAGACTCCGGTGGTATGGTCGACAAAATAAGGTGCAAATGCAGAATCTTGAATCTGGTTATCCTTCAAATTTCGTGTCAGCTGATGGACGATCGCTCCAACCATCTCCAGGTGTCCTAATTCTTCCGTTCCAATATCAGTTAGTAATCCCTTCAGTTC
>JAFYLN010000148.1 GCA_017537045.1 Oscillospiraceae bacterium
AAGAAGCAGCTGCAGAGATTGAAGCCGGCGGAAGACGAAAGGAAATTGCAGACGAAACGATTCGTTAAGCTGCGTGTGTGGAGGTCGCAAGACCGAAACCACCGCTTAATGAAGAGTGGAGAAAAGCAAAGCAGTCTCGACCGAGAGGTCGGGGCTTTTTTGTTTTATATGGCAGAAAACACTAAGGGCGTCTTCCGGGATGGAAGACGCCCTTTTGCTTTGCGAGAATCTATCAAGGCTGTAGACTAGCTTTTTCGCTCTAATGATGATATAGTAAACGCATAAATTTGTAGACCATTTGGGAGGGATACCCATGAGATTACAGAAGATAACTTGTCCTAGTTGCAACGGAACGCTGGATATGAAAATATCTGACAACACGGAGTATATTTTCTGCCCCTATTGTGGAACACAGTACTTTGTCGATGATGCAAAGAAATATACGTTCAATCAAAATATCAACATTAAGAAAGATATTAAGCTTGATAAGACCATTCATAATCGGTATACCAATGATGCAGATGTTATTAGAGCGAAGCATGAAGCTAACGAGTATAAAAATGCTATTAAGCTATTATGCTTTATTCTTCCTGTTTTGCTGGTGCTTATGTTAATTCCTTCCCTACTATTGAAGGTGAATGAGAAAGCTGCGAAAGCAGAAGGGAAGATCAGCGCAGGCTATTACAAAGATTTACTGGGAAAAGATTATGAAACTGTGGAAGCACATTTTGAGGCGGCTGGTTTTACTAATATTGAACTTATTGATTTGAACGATTCAGGATTGCTCATATGGAATAATGGAAAGGTCGAGACGATTTCGGTTGGCGGAGATACTTCGTTTGAAAGTACAGACTTTTTTGATCCAAATACAAAAGTTGTTATATCTTACCATTGACAAGGATTCGATAGTTTAATTGAAAATATGAATGCGACTCCCCATCCGGGGAGTCGCTCGTTTCTTGTTCAGCAATCTATGCTATATTGACACTAAACCAAATTTCGTGCGGTATCATTACGGGCATTCGGAATGATCGACGTGGAGTCCTGGCCACGGCGGGAGTTTTATGAGCATGTAGGAGATCCTGTGAAAATAAAAAAGGCGTACCCTTCGGCACGCAAAGAAATAACCCTTGATCTGTTAGCTAATCACTCTAACGATCAAGGGTTACTTCATGAAGTTGTCAGGTTCCATCATTTACTTAACCTCCGGTTTCTGTAGATTTAGAAGTTAGTTAGTACATTGGACTCACTCCTTTTTTGTAGCTTTATAATAGCAAGACGCCCTGGGATTTTCAAGATGGGATGTGTTGCTGCGCTGGTAGGGACGTGGTATCCCGAATCCCTTGATAATTGACATTGGCTTTGCTATAATAAGTAAAACTTGATCAGAGGAGGCAAAAGGTATGTTCGTTGAAAGAAAGCAAACTGAATATGTACTGATGAATAAGGATGTACCTGTTTTGTCCTTCCTCTGTGAGCGAAATGAATTTGATGAGCCGACGTTTCAGGAATTGGTCTGGTATATGGCATATCGTCCCATTGGCTACAAGTCTTTGACTGGTTTTCTGGAGCGTCGCAAGGCCCCGAAGCATCGTGAACATATCCAGCGCCTGTTAGAGCGTTACGGATGCGATGATCTGGAAGGCTTTCTGAATGTGACCCATGCGTTGTCTCTGAATGACACTTTCTGGGTAAAGCGGCGGGACAGTGGTTTGCGGTGGGATCAGGTATCCCTCTACCAGAACGAGTTCGACCAGCTGATCAGCGAAGCGGCTTTCGATGGTTCTGTCAGCAGCGGCGAGCTTTCCACCACCTCTCCAGAGTTCGGCACCGATGGAAACTATGCCAAGTGCTGGGTTAGGGATGATGAAGATATTTTTCTCTACAAGACCGGCAGCAGCAGATATGAAGTCGAGCCTCTTTCTGAATTTCTGGCATCCCAGCTGGCGTCGATTCTTTGTCCCGATTATGTGGACTATGATCTGGGATTTTACCGTGGAAGACTGATCAGCAAATGCAGACTGTTCACTTCGGAGCGATACGGTTTGGCGAAGGCTGCCGGTATTTTCTCTGAGACAAGAACGATTCCTGTGATGCTGGACTACTTTGAGAAGCTTGGCAGTGGTGATGCTTTCCGCCGAATGTGCGTGTTGGATGCGCTGATTTTCAATCCTGACCGGCATTATGGTAATTTTGGCGTTATGTTTGATACGGATACTATGAAGCCCATGTGTATGTGTCCCGTTTTTGACAACAATCGCAGCTTGTTCCCGGATCTGGATCAGGATCAGCTGGAGCATCCTGATTGGTATCTGGAACGCTGCCGTCCCATCATTGGTAAGGACTTCCTTATTACCGCTCGGGGTTTGATGACACCGGAGATTCGTTCGGACTTGAAGAATTTGCTGGGTTTCCGATTCAGACAGCACGAGGCCATCACCGCACCTCAGGAGAGACTGAATGCGTTGAGTGCCATCGTCAATCGCCAGATCAAGGCCATTCTCGAGTAAATAAATGCATGAAATGCCATCCGTGAGGATGGCATTTTTTTATTATGTCATTCCAAGTAAGAGGTAACTCAGTTCCCCCTGAGGCTAGAAAGCCATAATATAGAAACACCGGGTCTGGAAAATCCAGTCCCGGTGTTTTCGTGTATCTCAGCGAAAAGCAGTCCTTCTTACAGATGTTGTACAATCATATCACGCAAAACGGTCGATTAAGTCGATACCGCGAAAGTGCGGGATAACCCTGATTTCCGCACGGATTTTGATACATTGTACAACACGGTTAAAGTGATACGGGAGGACAGCATCATGGCAATTTATGGCTATGCGCGAATCAGCACAGCAAAACAGAACATCGAACGGCAGATCAGAAATATAACTGCCGAGTATCCCAGTGCAGTGATATTTCAGGAGAAGTATACAGGCACAAGGATGGATCGCCCAGAGTGGAAACGGCTGTATCGGAAGCTGGAAAGTGGCGACGCCGTTGTATTTGACTCCGTCAGCCGAATGAGCCGTAACGCAGAGGAGGGATTTTCTCTGTACAAGGAACTGTACGAAAGGGATATATCACTGGTTTTCATCAAGGAGCCGCATATTAACACCGACGTCTTTCGGGAAGCTGCAAAGAATGCCATCCCCCTGACAGGTACGGATGTGGACTATATCCTGGAGGGCATTAATCGATACCTGCTGGCTCTTGCGGAAAAGCAGATCGCCATCGCCTTTGAGCAGGCCCAGAAGGAAGTGGATGACCTCCACCAGAGAACCAGAGAAGGCATCGAAACCGCCCGCCGCGCAGGAAAACAAATCGGCCGCCCCGGCGGTAAGACCTACATAACCAAGAAAGAGCAGGCATCCCTGGCTGTCATCAAACGCCTTAGTCGAGATTTTGATGGTCACAATACGGATGCCGAGGTGATGGCAATTACGGGCCTAGCCAGGAATACATACTATAAGTATAAGGCCAAGCTGCGAAAAAGATAATAAGGCATAGTGTACTTATCCATAACTTCGTTTGCGTTATCTTAGCAAAAAAGTGTATTCAAAATTATATGGTATATATAGTGGTAACAGATGGACTGCAACGTTCGTCTGACCTCCATTTTTTGATTCTGGGAAGAGACCGCTCCACTAGGGGCGG